>JANYIQ010000170.1 GCA_025362575.1 Bacteroidia bacterium | reverse complement strand
TTTGAAAATTACAATCACGGTTATTTTTTCAAGGCCGCTTAAAACCCTCCTAAAGAGTTCGTTTTAATTCGTATTTTTGTTTAAACAGTTAGTTTTTAGACAGACTGCCGTTAGCGCCAATTACCGCGACTAATCTCCTTGTCAACATTACGGGTTGACAAAATATTTTCATTTCCTGTTAAACACTGACAAAGTTTTCGACTGAGAACATCAAAACCTTTTTTATTTGGAATTCTTCATTTCTATTTATACTTTTAATAAAAAAGCCATGAATAGATTTCTTATACTTATAGCCTTTCTTTTACTTTACAAAATTCAAAACTCTCAAGTATTTACATCAACATCTGTGGTTACATCTGCTGCAAATAATACTGTAACAGGGGCCCCGTGGTCAAATTTTTTTGGTAATGTGGGGTTCTTTGTTGCAACTGCTCAATTCCCTAGTCTTCCTACAGGTTCACTAACCCAAGGATTAAACTTAACCAATTTTGGTTTTAGTATTCCTTTAACAGCTACAATCGTGGGAATACAGGCATCGGTTTCTTATTCTGCAAATTTTAGTAAAGATACCATTACCAGATTATTGATCAGTGGCGTGGAAACCGGGAATAATCTTGGCGGATCTGTAACTAGTCCCGGTTATTTGACGCCAATTATTTATGGCTCAAATACAAATCTCTGGGGGATCAGTAATTTATTTCCAAGTGATATAAACAGTACTAATTTTGGTCTTTGCCTGTATCTTAAAGGCAAAAGTGGATTTAGCGGCTATTTGGTTTTCGCCAGTGCTATTCTATACGGACCTATTATTACCGTTTATTACACAAATAGTGCTTCCGGAATCATTGAGCATCAAACAAATTCTCCAAATATTTTCATTTGTGGCGAAAATACTCTTTGCATTGATAAAACACAAAATATAAAATATGAAATTCAAATTTTTAATTCTTTAGGGCAATTGGAACGAAAAGAAATTTTATTAGACGTTTCTAGAATTGAAAACTTAGACTTACTTAACGGAGTCTATTACATAAAGTATAAAACCTCCGATCAAGAATTTTGCAAAAAAATATTAATCAACAAATAATTACATGCGGACATTCTAGACTCACCCATGTGGCGGTAACAAGGCACTAACAACCGGCTGCCGTAGCTTCTTGTGACGAGACACTGAACGCTCCATCATTTTGTATCACAATTTACATTTCGGTTCAACATCTATTTTTTGCGGGTCAGCGCTCAAATGTGTAACTTGTCCAAGCAAAAAAACGGACGCGTAGTCGGAAAACGTTATAGGTAAGACGTTAGACGAGTGGTCGTAAAACATTTCGGCGGACAAAAAGATATGAATTTTCCACTACAAACAAATATTAAATACAAAACAAACTTAAATCCAGACGTGATAACAAAGCGACTTCTAAAAATAAGTAGTGGCCCGACAAAATCATACGAAGGACAAATAGACAAATTGACTTTCGATATTAAAAGAATAATTAATTACCGTAATTCGCTCTTGCCAAAAATTACCGGCAACATCCGTGCTGAATCTGACGGAACAATTATTGACGTTGATATGCGGCCAAATAGAATACTAACAATATTTATTGGGATTTGGTTTGGTTGCGTTGGACTTTTGGGTTTTCTCTTTTTGCCAAATCCTATGGCTCTTTTTCCTCTTGTATTACTTATTTTTGGTGTCTTTATGACAATCTACTTCTTTAAAAAAGAAACTAATAAATCAAAAAAGGACTTACAGACACTATTTGAAGCTGAAATTATTGACCTAACACAAATTTAAAGCAGACAGCGACAAACAAACTGCGTGCAACAGCCTAACCGATAACAGCAAATAAACGTTATAACTAAGCCGCTGGACGACGCATTTGAAAAAGCATTCGTTAGACAAATGAGTGGATCGCCGACAAGACTAAGCTCTTTTCTTAATAACAGCCCAACAAGCCCCTTGCTTTTTATTCGGTTTTTTCTTAAATTTGTTTTACCAATCACAGACACAATGACGGCTACAGCAATAAAAAAACAGTTCGACAATTACCTTCCTTTGTTATCGACAAAACAACAGACTTTACTTCTTGAGATGATAAAAAGTTTCCTAAATGTAGACCAAGGAACGAAACGAATTACTCGTAAACAATATAACAAGGAAATCAATGACGCTGTTGCAAGAATTGAAAAAGGTAATTCGGTTTCACATAAAAACGCGCTCAAGGAATTATCTAAATGGTAAAATCTCCTTCCATTAACATCGTTTGGGACAGAAAAGCTCTTGATCATTTTAAGGAAATCCTAAGTTATTTATCAAAACAAAGCGACCAAGCGCCAAAAATCGTCAAAGACGCAATTGTTTCCAGACTTGAAGTAATTAAAACAAATCCTTTTATCTGCGAGCTAGACAAACTTAAAGATCATCCTAATAAGGACTTTCGTGCATTTGTTGTTTACAGTTATAGGGTGACCTATCAAATTAAACAATCAGCTAAAGAAATTCGTGTACTTAGAGTAAGACACACAAGTAGAGAACCTTTCGATTATTAATTTTCATAAATCAAGCCAGACCAATAAAAGCGGACACCCAAATATACTTTGTGTGGCGCACTGCCTATAACAGCTCCTACTTCCAATTTTTTGTGCGTTAACACTCAAATGCCTAACTTGTACAAGCTAAAAACGAATACCTAACAACAAACCCGTTCATAATTCAAACACATGAATCCAAAAGTTAATTTTTATTTCATTAAAGGTCAAAAATGGCAAAAAGAATTTCAACTTTTAAGAATGCTCATTCTCGACAGCGGCTTAAGCGAAGAACTAAAGTGGGGCCATCCTTGTTACATGTCAGATAAAAATAACATTGTTTTAATGCATGGCTTTAAAGATTACTGCGCGCTTTTATTTTTTAAAGGCGCATTAATGAAAGATCCAAAAGGCATTTTGGTACAACAAACCGAGAACGTGCAGGCTGCCCGCCAAATGCGCTTTACAAGCGAGGCGCAAATTGTAAAACTAAAAACCGCCATAAAAGCTTACGTTAAGGAAGCTATTAAAATTGAAAAAGAAGGCCTGAAAGTAGAATTCAAAAAAACAAAAGAATTTAAAATGCCCGAAGAGTTTCAAAACATATTAAATGAAATGCCGGCTCTTAAAACTGCTTTCTACGCCCTAACACCGGGCCGCCAAAGAGGCTACCTTCTTTATTTTTCTTCGGCCAAACAAGCCGCCACACGCGAGTCGAGAATAAAAAAATACACAAAACAGATCCTAAAAGGAAAAGGATTAGATGATAACTAAAATTTCATCGCTCAAAAAAATGAGACCAAGCCGCAACTATTTTCTTTTAGCACTAACTATCTTTAATCTCTCTTGCAGCGATCCTCAAAAAGAAACAAAGTTTCGCGATACCTCGCTCGACCCAAACGGCGGCTGGCGCCAACTGCCCATTCAAGAAGGCATTAACAGAACAGATTCCAATAATTTAAAACAGTGCAAATGGCAGGTTTATAAACAAGGCGATAGCCGAAGTGCCACTCACATAAACGCAGTAGATTCTGAAGGCTATTACAAAAACAACATAAAAACCGGTTACTGGAAAAAATATTCCTACAATGGCGAAACCATCGACTCAGTGCTTTACGAGAACGGAATTGCAAAACCCGAAGCCAATAAAACTTATACTTTCAATCCCAATTGATAAACATTATAGTTTAGCATTCGGATCGGAAAAATCGGTAAAGGTCTTGCCGTCGGCCCAATGGGAGATCGAAGAGTTGTAACGCCTATCCCTATCAATAGGTTTACAACCGCAGATCCTTTCTTCATTGAGTTCCGTCGCTGAAAGCAGTCTCAGGGGTTTTAGTCGCCCTCGCCATTTAACAATCCTTGGGATAATTCGGTTTCTCGTTTAACCCACATTCTTTACCTTGGTGCTGTGAAGAAGGTTTTTATATTCCTATTTCTGAATTTTTATGCCGGCCTGAGCATTCATGCCTCTGATAAGATCATTTCCGACAGTTTAAAAATCCCTTACGAAAAATTAAAATTCGTGATCCTCTGTTTTAAATTATCACCGCCTTACGATGCTGAAATTACGGCACTAAATAAACTGGCCAATGAATATAAAAATTACGTGTCGCCCGTTGTCATTAAAGATGATGAGTTAAACAAATACAAGGAATTATTTACGAAAAATCAATTCAGATCGTTACAGGAATATATTCTGAATAAAAATGAGCATCAGAAGAACGCCACAAGCTTTCCGGTGATCTTAACTCTGAATAAAGACGGCATTGTGCAAAATGCCTGGAGCGGCGACCGAACTGACGATGGCTTAAAACGTGATGAGTTTTATGATAAGATCAAAGCAGGCTTAGAGGAGATAGCAAAACAGAGATAGTTAGAAATAAAAAAAGCCCCTTCTTAAAAGAAAGGGCTTTGAATTTTCCGAGTAACATTGCGGAGCTTGTACCTTAAACTTTGTACCTTTTACTTCTTTAGTTACTTCTTCTTCCCACTTCCAACCTGTTGCTGGCGTTGTTTGGTCATTTCTTCTAAACGTTTTTGGAAGTTAGAAACCTTAGCAGGTTTTTTCATATTTGCTTCTAATTGAGAACGGATCTTGCTGTCGGCGATTATCAATTTCATGATATAGTTCTGTAAAAAAGTAAACATGTTAGCTAAGAAATAATACCAGCTTAAACCTGCCGCGTAACTATTCATTACCGCTAAGAAGATCACCGGCATAAAGTACATCATGAATTTCATGCCCGGCATTTGCGCTCCTTGCTGAGGCGCCATCATGGAGCTGTTCATGTAAGTATAAATAATAGTAGACACAAACATCAAGGCCGCAAATAAACTCACGTGATCACCATAAATGCTGTCGATGATAGATATGTGTCCGAATGTCCAAATGCTATCATAGGTTGAAAGATCATCAGCCCATAAAAATCCTTGCTGACGTAACTCAATGGAGTTAGGAATGAAGGCAAATAAAGCAATCAAAATAGGGAACTGCAATAATACCGGCAAACAACCTGAAAGCGGATTAACTCCGGCTTTACGATACAAGGCCATGGTCTCCTGCTGTTTTTTCATTGGATCGCCACCGTTTGCATATTTGCTGTTAATAGCCTCTGTTTCGGGCTTCAACACGCGCATGCGGGCGCCACTCATATAGGTTTTGTAAGCAATTGGTAACAGAACAATTTTTACAATGAGTGTTAAAATTAAAATTACCAAACCATAATTCATACTGCTTAACCAATTGAACAATGGCACAACCATTCCTTTATTAATGTAAGAGAAGACACTCCAACCCATTGGGATCATTTTTTCAAGATCATCGCCATACGTTTTTAAAGTATTAAAATGTGTTGGGCCGAAATAAAATTTCATTCCAAATTTTTCGTTAGGACTGTGGTTAAAAGGAACACCAAGATCGGCGGTTACATATTTTACAACCGTTTCTGATTTAGCGCGAGGCGAAACTCTTACAAAACTTCCATCCTTTAAAAATTCGTTATCGGCGATCAAGGTTGCGTTAAAGAATTGCTGTTTGAAAGCCACCCACTTAACCGGAGCTTCGTTCAAACTTTTTTCTTCATCTTCGGTTTTACGCGGGTTAATGTAATCCGGTTCATCAATGGTGAATTTAAAATAAGCAGTTGCCGCTTCTTTCTCTTTAGAGATGTGTTTCTCCTGAGATGGCATTTGCATTTGCCATGTAAGCTGCATCTGATCAACGTTTGAAGACAAGATCTTATCCATGCCCACAAAACGGATCTCGCAAGCTAACTGGTATGTGTTGCCTTTAAGACTGTAGGCATATTCAATATAAGAACCCGGTTTAGAGGTTTCTAACTTAAAAGTAATTGATTTGTTGGTAGCACCTGAAACAGTAATTGCTTTTTCGCTGGGCTTAAAATAAAAACTATCGGTATATAAAATTTTAGAGCGTTCGTATGCATCTAATTTTAGTGAGAAGTTAGTAGAGTCTTTATCAAAGAGGATCAAATTTTCGGTTTGCCCTGAGCGGTGATATTTTTTCAATTCAACTTTAAAAACTTTTGCGCCTTTTGTAGAAACGTATGCTTTAATTAATTCGTTCTCGATGGTCACTACTTCTTCAGCGCCGTTTGCGGCAGGAGAGAAATCTTTGTAACGATCGTCGATGATCGCTGCTTTAACTGAATCGTTAATTGCTACAGGAGCCTTTAAAGTATCTTCAACGGTTTTTGTTGCAGAAGCAATTTTTTTAGAATCTTCGATAGCAGCATTTTTTTGCGCCACCTCAATAGAATCTTTAATGTGTTTGTTCTTTGCAATTTGTTCTTTGCTGGGGCCGCTAAAATAAAGCCAGATACCGAGTATTGATGCAATGAGGCCTAAGCCTATTAATGAATTTTTGTCCACTTATGTTGAAATTTAGAAGGGCAAATTTAGCATTTTTAGGGGATATAAAACAGCAGCATAAGTTCTTAACTGTTAAATGGTTATAAAAGGCGGTAAAGTGTGGCGCCCAGAAGGTGAATGGTTGGAAAAACGATTTGAAGATCCGGCAAAATGTTGGTTCGGAGAAATGCGTGAGCGATTACAGCGAAAAGCCCACAGTGAAGCGTTAGCGGAACGAGGACTTGCAGCCCTTCGGCTTCGCTCAGGATAAACTGCAAACGCTACCTCCTAAAGCGTGCGAGGTACGAGCTCTGCTTTCGGGAGGGCACGCCCTTAAATTAATCTTTAGTTTCATTACCAAAATCGAACTTTGGCAACGATAATTTATATTTCACCGAAATAATTCGGATGATGATGATCAAGGCCATACTTACGGAAGCCGCTACTGAACTATCGACATTAAAATAAAGCATGGTAACATAAACCACTGCGCCGGCAATACAGGCGGTTGCATAAATTTCCTTGGCAAAGATCAATGGGATCTCGTTTATTAAAATATCACGAATAACGCCACCAAACACTGCTGAGATCAAACCTAAAATTATTGCCGCGAAAGGATTTACATGATGCTCTAAACTTTTTTGCACGCCAAGTATGGTGTAAATGCCAATACCAACGGTATCAAATAAAAATAAAGTGCGGCGCAGTTTAATGATGTAATTCTTAAAAAAGATAGTAACCACAAACGCTCCGATTATAGAAAGTAAAATATTTCCATCTTCGATCCACGAAATAGGATAAGCGCCCAAAATAATATCACGTAACGTTCCGCCGCCAATGGCAGTAATAAAGCCTGTGAAGAACACTCCGAAATAATCGTGGTAATACTTTTTATCGCGGGCTGCAAGCGAACCCGATAAAGTAAAAAAGAAAATGCCGGTTAAATTTAGATAGTAAAACAGCATGTTTTAAAATTTTTCGCCTTCAAGTCTTGCCACAACCGCCGATGCAACAGCATTACCAACAACATTAGTGGCACTGCGACCCATATCCAAGATCTGATCAACGGCGAGTAATAATAACAAACCTTCGCCGGGAATTTTAAACATGGTGAGCATGCCGGCTATTACAACCAGCGATGCGCGCGGCACACCGGCCATACCTTTACTGGTCACCAAAAGTATGAGCATCATTTTTATCTGATCGGCCATGGTGATCTCAATACCATAAGATTGCGCAATGAATAAAGTGGCAAAGGTCATGTACATGATGGAACCATCCAAATTAAATGAATAACCTAATGGCAATACAAAACTCACAATGCGATTACTGATGCCATGATTCTCTAAAGCCTCAATGGTTTTTGGCATGGCACTCTCTGAACTCGCAGTACTAAAGGCAAGGAGGATGGGTTCCTTAACATGCGCTAACAGTTTGTAGAATTTAATTTTAAATACGGTGGCGATCAACCAAAGAATTACAAATACGAAGAATAATAGTCCGCCGAAAAAGCAGGCAATTAAATACACGTAACCATTGAGAACATCTAAACCCTGTTGTATGACGACCGCAGTTATCGCGCCAAAAATCCCTACAGGCGCAAAATTCATGACATAATTGGTCACCTTGAACATCACATGCGAAAGGCTGTCGCAGGCCCTTACAATAGCTTCGCCGGCCTTTCCAATACTGGCAGCAGCTATTCCAAAAAACAAAGCAAACACCACAATGGGTAAAATATCGTTATTGGCCATGGCATTAATAATACTGTCGGGAATAACGTGTGCTATGAAATTCTTTGCGTCCTGCGCATTTGTTTTTACACCCGTTTCGGCATTGACATCCGGCAGATCGAGATGCATTACTTTACCGGGTTCAAATACATTTACAATTACGAGGCCCAAACATAAAGCAATTAAAGTTGCGCATGTAAAATAGATCAAGGTCTTTGCCCCTATTCGTCCCACCGATTTAAAATCGCCCACCTTGGCAACGCCCAGAACCAGCACAGCAAATACGAGCGGAGCAATGATCATTTTGATGAGTCGTAAAAAAATATCGCTTAAAATGGAGTAACGTGCGGCTACCTGTTTTTTCTGTTCTTTGAATTGTTTTTCGCTGAATTTATGTAAGGCGGCCTCAACTCCTTTTCGCACTTCAGGGTGTTTTGATGTAACAGTATACTTTTTTGCATAATCGGTTTTATTGCTGGTGATAGATCTGTTCACCAAAAAACCGATGCTTATTCCAATGATCATGGAAATAACAATGCTGGTAATTAAAATATTCTTTTTCGAAAACATAATTTTCAATTATAACATCAAACTTAATAATTATATTTAAGCCTACATAATAAGCCGCAGATTTCACGGATTAACACAGATATAAAACCACAATAAGACATAGATTAAACAGGATTGTAAACAAGACCTAAATACGATCTGTGCGTATTCGTGAAATCCGTGGCTAAAAATAAATACTATGACCATAACCGAAGCTCAAAAAACGATCGATACCTGGATAAAAACCTACGGTGTTCGCTATTTCAATGAACTCACCAATACCGCCATTTTAATGGAAGAAGTTGGCGAAGTGGCCCGCATCATGGCGCGCAGATATGGCGAACAATCGGAAAAAGAAAGCGATAAGGCAGTGTTACTTGAAGATGAACTGGCAGATGTTATGTTTGTACTCATGTGCATTGCCAATCAAACGGGCATTAATTTAGAAGAAGCTCTACAAAAGAATTTAGAGAAGAAAACGAAAAGAGATAGTGAGCGGCATAAGAGGAATGATAAGTTATGAGAGATGGTCATTCCGAACTCGTTTCGGAATCTTTCACACCCTAACTCTTCATAGAATAAAGATGCTGAAACAAGTTCAGCATGACGAGTGCCTATTTAGCGTACTTCTTCTTACGGATATAAAATTGAATTAATCCTAAAATAATAACGATGCCAAGCGGCACGCCAATGTTGATCATTTGCCATTTAGCCTGGTGATTTGCAATTTTCTTTGAATCCAATAAACGCAATTTCACTTCGCGGGCCCTTAATTGCAGTAAGCCTTCATCGTCCAGTAAATAATTCAGGCAATTCAGTAAAAATGTTTTGTTGGCATAAGTACGTTTCGCGTATTTATCATAACCCATTGGCAGGATCTCTCCCGTGCTATACTGCATATCGTTCGAAGCAATGTCACCATCTGCAACAACTATCATTTTTGTTTTTACGCCATGCGGTTTAAAACCGATCTGTGCTAAAACAGAATCATGTGCAGATGCTCTGTTCACGTAATTGGATTCAAATTCCCCTTCCAATAATACAGCAAGTGATTGATAAGGGTTATGGAACTGTTCTTTCTTAGGTTCCAGCTGCACCATGGAATGAAAAATACGCGCAGGGGTTGGTTGAACTTTTGAATCTCTTGAGCTTCTTAATAAAATGGTTTTCTTAATCCCTCTTGCCGATGTGATCGTATCTAAATTTCCAACAAAATCCATTTTCACTCCATCCAGATTTTTTACGATAGCGTGATCTCCGTCGGGTATCACCAGCGGACTATACAACCATTGAAACAATTTAATGTTTGGTGTACCTCTGTTAGAGCCCACTGTAAGGGCAATTGGCGCGCACTGAAGATCCTGAACAAGAACCGGATTCAAACGCACACCGTATTTAAACAACATATCTTCCAGATTAAGATTGTTATTTAAACCAATGGAATAGTTTTTGATGTTCAGAGTATCGCGGTTCACATTTACCTGATCCATTAACCATAAAACTTTTCCGCCTTTCATGATGTATTGATCAATGATGAATTTATCGCGTTCCGAAAAAATACTATCCGGCTGAACAATAACAATGGCATCAGAACCTTTAAGCGCTCCGATCTTTTCGTCTATGTTTACACGATTCACATTATAATATTCACCCAAAGAATTCATGAAGTCATACAACTTCAATGTATCTAATTCGCCATGTCCTTCAATAAATGTTACTTCCGGTTTTTTCTTGGATTGAAGTTTACGAACGGTATTCATGAATCCGTACTCCAGTTCATTCACCGAATTATTGATGCACTGTTCTTTTTCAATTCCTTGCTGGCGGTTAAAGATCTGCCACACAGTTTCACGGCCTTTATAGGAGGCAATGGCACCGGGCCATATACGCGACTCCGACATTTTTTGTTTTTTGCGCTGAACATCGAGTTCGTAAATTATTCCTTTTTCGTAGATCTGTTTTTCAATTTTATCCGTTTCCTCCTTGTTAGGATTTTCGGTGGGATTGATGAATTCGTATTCAACCTGATTATTGGAATATGCTCTGAACTGATCCAGGATCTCCTTGGTCTCGTTTCGCAAACGCGCAAAACTCGGACTAAGATCTCCTTGCAAATACACTTTCAGATAAACTACATCATCCAGGTTTTTTAAAAGCTTAACAGTTGATTCGGATAAAGTATAACGGCGTTCGGTGGTCCAGTCGAAGCGCACAAAAGTATATGAGAACACAAAGTTCAGCAACATGAAAACAGCCACGATCATAAAAAAACCGGTGATGTCTTTTCGTTTTTGAGGAATATTTTGTTTCTCTTTACTCATTTACCATTTACGGCTTTGCAAAACTAGTTTGGTAACAGCATTCGTTAATATGATAACAGTTGTGAAATACAAGGTGTCACGCGAATCAATAACACCGCGGCTCATGGCGCGATAGTGTTCGTTAATGCTTAATGATTTTACATACACGCCGTATTTGCCGAACACACCTGAGGTTGCTAAAAAATCGAAGCCGGTATAGCAAAAAAAGCAAAGTAAAACGGCCACTATAAAAGCGATCACCTGATTTTCGGAAATAGAAGAAGCAAAAACTCCAATGGCAACAAAAGCTGCGCCCAATGCAAGCAAACCAAAATAAGAACCCCACATGCCACCAGTATCAATATTGCCTTTTGGATAACCTAATTGATATACCGAATAAAAATAAATTAAAGTGGGAAGTAATGAGATCATTACTAAAGTTAATCCGGCCCAGTATTTACAGAACACCAATTGAAATTCGGTTAGCGGCCGGGTTAATAATAATTCGAGTGTTCCAGTTTTTTTTTCTTCAGAGAACATGCGCATGGTAATGGCGGGTATTAAAAATAAATATACCCAAGGACCAAGAATGAATAATGAGTCGATATTAGCAAAACCATTTTCAAGAACATTTGTTCCCGCGCTTTCGGTAGGAACAAGCCACATAAAAACACCAATAAGTGAAATAAAAACACCTATTGCCAGATAGCCAATTAAAGAACTTAAAAAGCTTCGTATTTCCTTTAAGTATAAGGTAAACATTGATGCAAAATTAACATTAAAGCACCAAATCTGCGCAAATTATGAGCCTACTTTAACACATTTTTGAGTTAATAAACGCAGTGCTTCGACCTGAATATCGTGTTCGCCCTCGTAAAAAACAGTTTCGGGTTTTATTCCGTATTTATGTAGAAGCTCAAGTTGCTCTTGCTGTTGCGCTTTGCTTAAATATTCATCATTGCTTCCGGCCACGTAGATCCAGTTGCAGTATTTGAGTTTTTGAAGGTCGTCTTTCAAATTCATGTCTGGCGGAGTAACACTTCCCCAAATGATCAGATTATCAATATGCAGTTTTGTTTTGGCTGCCCAGCGACAAATAGTGGCGCCGCCTTGCGAAAAGCCAAGGGCATTGATAATGATATTTTCTCGTAAAGGAGCAATAAATGTTTCGTAAACTTTATCCAAATAATTGCAATAATCTTCAATGTCTTTTTCGCGCTCTTCTTTGGTCATCCAGCTTGCTCCAACTTTACCATTTGTGCTGTTAAGATAATAACGATGCAAACCTTCGGGAACAATGATAAAATTTTCTTCTCTGTTCAGTGCATCGAATTTATTAATGAAATAACTCGCAAGATGTCCGTAACCATGTGCAATTAACCAAACCTGCTTTAGTTTTGAGTTTGTTGTTCCGGATGTTACAACCCTTGCCGTTTTTTCAACTTTTAAATAATGGATGGAATTGCTCATTCTCTACTCTTCGTCGGGTTCACCTACTAAATTCACCGATTTAGAATCAATGGCCTGATAGATCTTATAGGTTTGATATGCGGTACGGTTAAGCTGATTGCTCAATACCACAATAGTAACTTTATCGTGCAAGCGGCGGTGAAAGGAAGTGCGGTAGCCATGCCACCAACCATTATGATAAATTTCTTTTTTGTCGGGATCTTTAAAATCACGCATGCGCCACCCGAAGCCGTAATTGGTCATTGCTTTTTCGCGGCTAAATGGTGTGAAGGCCAATTCCTGAGTTTCGGCATTCAATACTTTATTTTGATACAATGCTTCGCTGAATAAGAACAGATCGTATGGTGTTGAGAAAATACTTTTATCTCCCACCACATAATCCGATGCTTCGCAATCGATGGCTTTCCATCTTTCATCATATGGTTTAGAAATTGCTTTCTCAAAAATATCATTACTTAAAATTGTTCCAGAATGATTCATTCCCAAAGGCAAAAATATTTCTTCGCGGATAAAATTCGAAAACGTTTTCTGAGAAACTTTTTCTACTAATAAAGCCAGTAAAGCATAATTGGTATTGCTGTAATTGAATTTCTTATTTGGTTTTTGATAAATATCCGGCTTGCGTTCAACCATTAACCTCAGCACGTCAGCGTTCTTTAATACTTTGGTTTGACTGCAAACAATATCATTTAAAAAATAAAGATAGTTTGGTAATCCCGAACGGTGCGAGAGCATTTGTTTAATGGTAACATTAGTGTAAGGAAATTCAGGGAAATATTTTGCGTAAGCATCATCTAATTTGATCAGGCCTTTTTCATACAACATTAATACCGATGTGGCTGTTATTACTTTTGATACCGATGCCAGCTGAAACATGGTAGTATCGGTTAAAGGAATTTTATTTTTTTTGTCGGCAAAACCGAAAGCTTTCTGGTAAACTACTTCTCCATCTTTTGAAACAATTACCGAACCGTTAAAGTGACTGAATGTAGAAAGCTCCGTGAACAAACTATCTAACCTCAACGCCTGAGCCTTATATTTTGAAGCAACTTTCTTGCTCACCTTCGGTGCCTCGGGTTTTGCAAAATGATATCCGCTGAACCCTTCAGTACTTTGCCCACAACTTAAGCAAGTAAGCCAGAAAAATATGAACGCAATTCTTTTGATCATGTTCTAGTTCTTTGAAGATGCCGGCTTCTCAGGCTCGTCATCATCTTTGTATTTATTGTAATCCAGTTTATTTCCCCAATAGTTCATCTGCTGCTTTACCCATTCTTTACGTTTGCTAATGTAATTAGTTGCAGGATTAGCCTTGTATTTCAAGGGATTCGGTAATACCGACGCAATTGCAGCAGCATCATCTTTGGTTAATTTAATGGCGGGTTTCTTAAACCAGTATTGAGCTGCAGCTTCGGCGCCGTATACGCCATCACCCATTTCAATGCTATTTAAATACACCTCCATTATTCTTTGCTTGCTCCAAAATACTTCAATTAATAATGTAAACCAAACTTCAAAAGCCTTTCTTATATAACTCCGTCCGGGCCATAAAAATACATTTTTAGCAGTTTGTTGGGTAATGGTACTGGCCCCTCTTACGGCTCCCCCTTTTTCATTCTGTTTCATGGCTTTTTCAATGGCTCCCCAGTCGAAACCAAAGTGTTTCAGGTAGTTCTGATCTTCGCTGCACACCACTGCCAGCTGTAATCTTGGTGATATTTCTTCCAAAGGCACCCAATCGTGTTTGAGGCGCATGTCTTTTCCATCGCTTTTTTGTTCCACGCATCTTATTAACATGAGTGGTGTAAGGGGCACCGGCAGCCACCTATAGACAATTACCGATACTATCGATATAATGCAGAACCATAAAATGGTTTTCCATATTATTCTAAAAATTGTGGCCAGTAAGCGCATCGAACGCAAATCTATTCGTAATTTTGTACGATAAACGCCCAAATCCAATAATCAATTAACTATGCGTTTTTAATTACTATGCAAAAGAAGCTATTTCCGGTATTGATCGTTGTTTTAATTGCCCTGGGCGGATTGTATTATTATCAGCATTATGTTGCTGCGCCATCCATTAAATTTGAAACGCTGAGTTTGAAAACCACAGACGGAAAGGATTTTGATCTCAAGTCTCTGAAAGGCAAGAAAACGATCGTGTTCATGTATGCCAGCTGGTGCGGCGAGTGCCGTAAAGAGCAGGAAGCGGTAAGTAAAATAAGAGAAAGTCAGCTGAACGGCATCGATATTCTTTGCATTAGCGATGAACCCATGGAAGAAGTGATCGGTTTTTCACAAAACAAACACTATCCATTTACCTACTTGAAAATGGAGCAGAATTTTAATTCTATCGGAATCTATTCCATTCCTGTAACTTATTTTTTAAACGGAAATTTAGAAGTAGTTGAAGAAAAATTAGGATTCATTCCCTGGGATGATGCATCGACGGTGGAGCATCTGAAGAGTTTGTTGTGAGTTATGAGATATAAACGATAAGAGATAAGTCTTTGGTGTCTTATGCTTATAACTCATCACTTATAGCTCATCTCTCAAAACTACTTCCTATCATCTTCTCTCATCACATCGCCTTTCATATGCATCGTCTCCTCCGGTTTTTGTTTTCTTGGTCTTTCGGGATTGACCTTTACTTTACCTTTTATAGGTTGCTTGTGCTGCACGGTGTCTTTTTTACAGATCGGTTTTACGGTATCTTGCGGAATGTATGCTACCGCCCCCATTTTTATAGGCTGCTGGTTAGGTTGCCCTTGACTGAACAAACTGAATCCGAAAATAAAGAACAATACGATCGCTGCTTTTTTTACATAGCCCCATGATCTGAAACGTTGAAAAAAATCATCGAAGCTGAGTTCATCAAGTTGTGTTTCATCGAAGCGACCACATACTTTTTCAGTATTAGGAACAGCGGTGAAAAATTCTTTTATTTCGGTAATTGTTTTCTTACTGAAATCAACTACATTCTTCTGGCATGACAAACAAAATGCACCTTGTTGGTTGGGTGTCATTGCATCCCAGTTTTCGTGGCAGGGCTTGTTTATGGAGATTCTCATATGGAAGTTTTATATTTAGATGCAGGGTTTCCATAAATTCCATAAAGTATTTTTGAAAAAAGCCACAGATTTCACTGATTCACACAGATAAGAAATAAATTAAATCTGTGTAATCTGTGGCAAAAAAAAGCCCCGCTAAAGCGGGGCCGTGATAAGCACTAAGCGTTTTTAAAATCCCAGGTTTCTAAGAACTTGGTAGTATAGTTACCTTTTTTGAAATCTTCGTTCTGCATTAATTTTAAGTGGAACGGAATGGTGGTTTTTACTCCTTCAATTACATACTCACTTAAAGCGCGATGCATTTTCGCAATGGCTTCTTCGCGGGTTTGCGCAACCGTAATTAATTTTCCGATCATACTGTCGTAATTCGGCGGAATTCTGTAACCGCTGTAAACATGCGAATCAACGCGAATGCCATGTCCGCCCGGCGTGTGTAATGTTGTAATTACACCAGGAGAAGGCACAAAATTCATAAATGGATTCTCTGCATTGATACGACACTCGATGGCATGCAATTGCGGATAATAATTTTTTCCTGAAATAGGAACGCCTGCAGCAACTAATATTTGTTCGCGAATAAGATCGTAGTTAATTACTTCTTCAGTAATAGGATGCTCCACCTGAATACGGGTATTCATTTCCATAAAATAGAAATTGCGGTGTTTGTCAACTAAGAATTCGATCGTTCCCACTCCTTCGTATCCAATGGATAAAGCCGCTTTAACAGCTGCATCGCCCATAGCTTCACGCAATTCAGGTGTCATGAAAGGAGAAGGCGTTTCTTCAACCAATTTCTGGTGACGGCGCTGAATTGAACAATCACGTTCACTTAAATGGCAGGCTTTGCCGTATTGATCGCCCACAATTTGAATTTCGATATGGCGTGGTTCTTCAATATATTTTTCAATATACATGGCACCATTTCCAAAGGCTGCAGTTGCTTCTTGCGTAGCACTATCCCATAGGGCTTGAAAATCTTCATCCTTCCAAATAATACGCATACCCTTACCACCACCACCTGCGGTAGCTTTAATGATAACAGGATATTTAATTTCTTTGGCAATTTTTTTTCCTTGCTCAACGCTTTCCAATAAACCTTCAGAACCGGGAACACAAGGCACACCGGCTTTTATCATGGTAGATTTAGCGTTGCTTTTATCTCCCATCTGATTGATCATTTCAGGAGAGGCGCCAATGAATTTTATTTTATTCTGACGGCAGATCTCAGAGAACTTTGCATTCTCACTTAAAAAACCATAACCCGGATGAATGGCATCTGCATTAGTAATTTCGGCAGCTGCAATAATGGCGGCCATACTTAAGTAACTATCTTTGCTTGGCGGCGGGCCAATGCATACAGCCTCGTCGGCAAATTTAACGTGCAAAGATTCTTTATCGGCGGTTGAATAAACTGCCACGGTCTTTATACCCATCTCACGGCAGGTACGAATAACACGTAAAGCAATTTCGCCACGGTTGGCTATTAATATTTTTTTAAACATATGTTTAGTTTAAAGTTTTAAAGTTTTAAAGTTAAAGGTTTGAAAGTTTGATTAGAAAGCTAAAGTTTGAACTTTCCAACTTTGACTTTAAACTTAACTAGGATCAACAAGAAATAAAGGTTGGTCGTATTCTACCGGAGTAGCATCATTAACCAAAACCTTAACGATCTTACCTTTGATATCGCTTTCTATTTCGTTAAATAGTTTCATGGCTTCGATAATGCAAACCGGTTTGCCGGCATCCACCTCATCACCCACATTAACAAAAACAGGTTTGTCAGGACCGGAAGAGCGGTAAAAAGTACCGATCATTGGTGATTTAATGGTAATGTATTTAGAATCGTCGGCACCGCCTGAGGTAACAGCCGGAGTTCCTTTGTTTTCGTTAACAGGGGCGGTAGTAACCGGCGCAGTGTTTACATGTGCAGGGGAAGCCATAACTGTGGGAGTTGGGGCAGCTTGCATGTAAATCGGAGCATTTGATTTTCCTGTTTTAATAACGATTTTAATCTCTTTTGTTTCTAATTCAACTTCATTTACTCCACTCTTAGAAACGAATTTAATAAGATCTTGAATTTCGTTTAATTTCATGTGTGTTTAGTTTTAGGTTTTAAAAGCACAAAACCTTCTAGGCCTGTTTTATGCTTTTGAGTTTTTAGTTAGTTGGGGCAAAAATAGAATTAATTTCGAATACAAAAAATTAAGTTTTTCAACGTTTTTCATCAAAAAATACTTAAAACTCGATGAAAATCATAAAAAAAGCCTCAAAATGAGGCTTTTTTACGTTATTTTTAAATGATAAGATTTTAAATTTTCACCAAATCTTTATGGTTTTAGCGAAAACCTGATCAGATCCTGAAACAAGTTCAGGATGACTGCGTCACTTACCCAATTTTTTCTTCAAATTCTGGTCAATTGCTTCCAAAAACTCTTCAGTATATACATAATGTTCTCCATGCTTCACATTATTTCCATGAGCACAAACCGCTAAATCTTTAGTCATTTTACCGCTTTCAACAGTTTCAACACAAACTTTTTCTAAAGCCTGGCAGAAATTAACTAATTCAGCATTGTTATCTAATTTACCACGGAATTCCAATCCACGGGTCCAAGCAAAGATACTTGCAATTGGGTTGGTTGATGTTGGTTTGCCTGCTTGATGATCACGATAGTGACGAGTAACAGTGCCATGAGCAGCTTCTGCTTCCATGGTCTTTCCATCCGGAGTAACCAGAACAGAGGTCATTAATCCTAATGAACCAAAGCCCTGAGCAACTGTGTCTGATTGAACATCTCCATCGTAGTTCTTACAAGCCCAAACAAAGTTACCATGCCATTTTAGAGCGGAAGCAACCATGTCGTCAATTAAACGGTGTTCGTATACTATACCTGCAGCAGTGAATTTAGCTTTGAAATCTTTTTGGTAGATCTCTTCGAAAATGTCTTTAAATCGACCATCGTATTTTTTTAAGATGGTGTTCTTAGTAGATAAATATAATGGCCAACCTTTTGCTAAAGCTGTATTGAAACAAGAATGAGCAAATCCTTTGATAGATTCATCCGTGTTGTACATTGCCATTGCTACACCATCACTTTTAAAGTTAAATACTTCGAATGATTGAGGTGCGCTTCCATCTTCCGGAGTAAAGCTGATCGTTAATTTACCTTTTCCTTTAGTTACGAAATCGGTAGCGCGGTACTGATCACCAAAAGCGTGACGACCAATACAAATTGGAGCAGTCCAGTTTGGAACTAAACGCGGAACGTTCTTACAAACAATGGGCTCACGGAAAACAGTTCCATCTAAAATATTACGGATGGTTCCGTTCGGTGATTTCCACATTTGTTTTAATTTGAATTCTTTTACGCGCTCTTCATCGGGCGTAATGGTAGCGCATTTAATACCAACATTATATTTTTTGATAGCTTCAGCGCAATCAATTGTAACCTGATCGTTTGTAGCATCGCGGTGTTCGATACCAAGATCATAATATTTAATATCCAACTCAAGGTAAGGAAGGATCAATTTGTCTTTAATGAATTTCCAGATAATACGGGTCATTTCATCGCCATCGAGTTCAACTACGGGATTGGCTACTTTAATTTTGCTCATAGTATGCTATATTTAGGGTTTTCGTTTTTTTAAAATGAAGCCCAAATATATAAGAATTAATTGTAATTAAACCAGTCCGTTAAGTATTTGTTGATATGTAAAAAGAGGTTTATTCCTTTATGAGTTTCCCCTTTTTAATTAGCTGATTTTCATCGGATAATGTGTAGAAATAAATACCCTGAGATAGCTCATTGACCTGAATTGAACTTGTTTTTACATCCAATTTTTTTCGGATAATTTCCTGGCCGGAGTTGTTGAATAAAATAAACTCACAACCTTGAGGAAAAGTTCCGCTTATCATGATTTTGTTGTTGAATGGATTAGGATAAATCTGCAAGGAATTATTTTGAGATATAGCATTGATGCCTGTGCAAAGTGAAACATTTGTGGTTTGTGTGATAACAGAACTGCATGATGTAGTTGTATCTTTATATTCATACATGATCGTATTCAAACCAATATTTGCCATGCCGGGATAAAAAACATTACCGCTGACTCCGGGCCCTGAAAAAACTCCGCCTGGCGGTGAACCAACAAGATTAACAGGTACCGAACTCGATAAACAAAACAAACTTGCCATTGAAAAGCTAACTACAGGTGGGGCATTCAAATTATAAAAATTATTTACTGTTGTGGTAACTGAAGGGGCAACATAAGTCAGAGAATAAGTGCCTGCTGAGCTTACAGTAATACATGAAGTAGTTCCAATTGGTCCGCTTGAATTTGACCATAAATAGTTTTGCTGACCACCGGGAGCACACATACTGTAAGGGAAAGAGACGCAGTAATTTCCACTCATTGTAAACGGAGGATCAGGACAAGCCGAAGAACAACACACGTCAAAATAAGCATACAACCAATCGTAATTATAGATACACCAGTTTGCCGATAATTTTATAGAAACATTTTGGCCAATAAAGGGTGACAAATTAAAGCTTTGTGATTGCCAAGGAATACATTGTACCGGGTAGGGTTGCATACCAATATTATATCCGGTAGTGGAAGATGTAAAGGAAGTTACAGTTGTCGGTGTTAAGGCGCCTGGTGGATTTGAATAGTAAACAGCAACAGTTTGAGTTGGAATTACATTATTAAACTGATCAAAAAAATCAACTTTAAACAGACTCGTTTGAGCTGCCCCGTGCGGAAAATTAAGAAGAGCCCCGGCAAAATTTACTTTAATTATAGAATTAGCCGAAGATATAGAGATAGTTTGAGTTGCATTGGATTTAAAACTGGTTTTACCAACTATATTATTATCATTTAATCTCAAAGAATAATTACCACCAGGACATACAACAGGAAATAATCCAAAAGGATCAAGTGCGCTGCCACTTGTGATCTGGAAATCACCTGTCACAGTCCACCCACCGGCATTTCCATCTTCAAAATCCAGATTACTGCATGAGCTGGTTGAAGTTTTGGAAGCTGAAAAAGATGTTCCTGAATCAAGATCATATTTCCGTTTTAAAAATTCTCTCTGAACTTTTGAAATATAATCTGCTTTTATCTGAGGATTTTTTATTTCAGAAAGTTGTTCATTGAAATGTACAAGATCAAAATCCGTTAAAGAGTCGTTTTTTGAATTTTGAGAATAAAATTCAGTGAAGCCAAATAAAATAATGATCAATAGTTTTATCTTCATAAAGCCTCTATACCAATAAATGTACCAAATTTTATTGAGAGGTCCAAAAAAAGGCCTTTCCACTAAGAAAGGCCTTTAATATAAGTGCAAAATATATTACTTCTGTTCGTTACCTGTTGTTGTAGAAGTACCACTAGACTTTGAAGTGCCGCTTGTGTTCTTTTTAGTCGCAGGCAAGCCTTTTTCGTTAATAGCCATTCTGGTGCCACCTGTTGGTTTTTCCTCTTTTGCTTCTTTTGCTTCTTTTTTCTCGTGTTTATCCTTTTTAGGCTCTTGTTTTTTGTCGCCATCCTGTGCAAAAGAAACAGAGGCAGTTAAAAACACAACTGATAATGCAAGTACTAACTTTTTCATACTGTTTTTGGTTTATAAATTTATTTAAAGGTAAGCTAAATTAGATAAGAAATATTTAAAATTTTGTTAAAGCTATTTCAACAATTCCATTGCTTCCTGAATGGAGATGATCTCGTTCTTAAAGGTGGCTATTATAAAGGCCTCTGGGAATCCTTTATCCTCCAGCTCTTTACGTGCTTTTTCAGCCGCCAGATACTCCTTGTAATTACCATAAGAGTAACGGATCATACCGGTAGAAGTGCCTTGATTTTCAACTCCCGGAAGATCTTTGATACGGTCTTCCATATCATTTGAACTCCCCGGTTTTTTAAGGGCGCCTAACTGAATTTTGAAACTCACGAGTGATTTATCTACAGAGCTAAAGGCTTTATTTTCGTTCAGATCTTCTACGTGTTGTTTGTTTTCAACGTGAGCCCCTGTTGTATTCATTGCAACACGTTTACCGCCTTTATAAGCAGTAACAAAGGCATCTGTGTAACCCATCAACACCAGATCTGCACGAAGAGCCGCTGCTTTTTCTATTGTTTTAGAACCATTGGTTACATAGCGGTAATAATTATCTTCTGTTTTCAATTCGATAACACCAACATTCTTAAATACATTATCCGAAATTCTGTTCTTATATGCGCCCAATTGAACACGGTAAACAACATCGCCTTTTACAAAGGTATTGTCGGCTGAAGCATTATTTCCTGAATTTTCGTTAGTAGCATTGTTATTTCCTGAAGTATTATTTCCTGAAGTGTTGTTGTTGCCTGCAGTGCCGTTATTACCAGTGCTATTATTGTTTCCTGAAGTGTTGTTTCCTGCAGTGTTGTTATTACCAGTGCTATTATTGTTGCCTGAAGTGTTGTTATTACCAGTGCTATTATTGTTTCCTGAAGTATTGTTTCCGGTGTTACTATTATTACCGGCAGTATTATTTCCTGCATTATCGTTACCCGAAATATTAATATTGCCTTTTATGTTAGTACCTGAATTATTTGTAATTGCAGTATTACCTTTTAGTCCGCCTTCTTTTTCTTCTTTCACCAGCGTTGCAAGTTCCTGATCACTCAAGGTTGAATATTTATTTTCTCCGCCTTTAAAATATCCAACCTTTGCCGACTTATTTCCTTCCGAAATAAATTCATCCCTTCGCGACACAGCCTGAAGAATACTATTATAAGTTCCGGCCGTATAAACCACAGTTGTTCCATCATCCAAAGTTGTTGAACGGATATCGCCAATGCTTAAGAGTAAAGCCATCTCATCACTTGGTACGCCGCCTTTGTATCTGGCAAGCTCAATGGTGTATGTTCTGTCTTCGGTATTAATGTTGATCTTCTTCGGACCAACCGCATAACCATTACCAATGATCTCTGTTGTTCTATCTACGCCAACTGAATCATCCATGTAACGATCGTACCAATTTTGCCAGAACTCATCCGTTAATGCAACTCCATGCATGTTCACTTCAAAACCTTTTGGTGATGGGTTCTCATCGTCCATGTAATCCGGAACAAGATCACCATCTGTGTCAAGCGGGCAACCAAAAACATCTACTTTTACACCGGGAGGGGTGCCCTGACACTTATCATCAAAATCTCTTACCCCGTCTTTATCGTAATCTCCATTGTCAATTGCTAACCAATCGATACCATCATAGTAACCATCCGGTGTAGTATCTTTAGGTGATTTACCATTAAATACAAGATCGTACTGCAAAGCAAAAGAACTGTACACGAATTTATCTTTACCTTTTGTACCTGCTCTGTTGCCAACACTTTTATTGGTAACACCATCGATATAATCGGTGGTTGTAAAATAATATTGAACACCAATTTTAAAATCCAGGCGATCGGTAACCTGCATCAAGGCACCAAAGCCCACGGGAAATGCCCAGGCGCGCTCCTGATATTTTCCAAAACCATCTGCATTGCGTTCACGAATATCTGTTTCGTAAACATAGTCTTTAA
The DNA here is from genome assembly GCA_025362575.1 of Bacteroidia bacterium. Taxonomy (GTDB): domain Bacteria; phylum Bacteroidota; class Bacteroidia; order B-17B0; family Aurantibacillaceae; genus JAHEYG01. The sequence goes on along the minus strand of JANYIQ010000170.1, from coordinate 26,366 downwards.
CCAGATCTTTAGCGTTTTGCGAACCTGCGCTTCCTTCGGCCATGTTCTTTATCGAGCCATCTGTCCAGTAATAATACGTTTCACCATTTTTATCTTTAAGATCTGTTTTTGACAAAAATTCGAAACCTGTAACGCCTGCACTGATCCATGGCCGAATTTTATATTGATCAGGAATGAAATTTCCAAAATCATACATCAGGTTCAAACCACCTGCACGAATCTCTGATTGAAAATTTTCGTGACGGTTCAGGGTGTTTTCAAACGCTCCTAACTTTCCAAACATCACATTAAAATTTATTTGCAGGTAACGATTTAAGCGGTGAGAAATGTTTAAGTCAGCCCCTACTCTTGCGGTCCAAGGTGCCTGATAATGTTTTGAGTACAGATCACCGAAATAAGAAAGCATTCCGGTTCCTAAAGCGATCTTTGGTTTGAATACCTCTCCAAGTAATGGAGGTTCAGGTTCTTTATAAGGCTTTTTTTTATCGGCGCCTTTTTCATCGATACTATGAAAATCAACATCACCTTGTGCAGAGCTTAGATTCGCACAAAAGATGAATATTGAGAAGTAGTACAGCCACCTCATAGTGAGTTTTTACGTAAAGTTACTAAATGGTTTTTATTTATACCATTTTTGGTTCGATAACATTAATGCTTCTTGAACCGTAATACGTTTAGGACCATTATATGCTGCTACGAAAGCGCCTCTTACGCCTTTACCTCTAGCGGTTTCGCGGTGATCGCGGGCAGGCTTATATTCCTCATGTTTTCCTATTAAAAATTTATTGAAACCTTCAGCCATTTCGCTGCGAACGGTCTCAGAAAAGCCATATTTTCCGGTTAGCATAGAAGCCGTTACCGCTGAATTGGTATAAGCTCCTATCTGTACGCAATACGAAACATTACCATCCTTACGAGCCGTATTGTTCTCTAAGGCTGTTTGCGTAGAAGCAGTTGTGTTTTCAACCGGTTTTGTTTCATTAACGGCTGCAACAGTTGGTGTTTCTAAAGGCTTAGTTTCAGTTACGGCCGCTACAGTTGGTGTTTCAACAGGCTTGGTTTCATTTACCGCAGCTACAGTTGGTGTTTCAACAGGTTTAGTTTCAGTTGGTGTTACTGCAACAGTTTCAGTAGGCGTATGCTTTATGTTACCTGCCATTGGCGCACCGAACTTTTCCTGAGGTAATTTATAGGCTTTAGACTGATTATTTTCAAGATAAGAAAACTCACCATTCAAATAAGTATCTGTATTTGATGAACCGGACATAGTATAGGAAATATCCACTTCGTCGTTTGTAGGAACATTTACCCAAACGAATTTAATTTTATTATCTGCTACTGAAAAAGAACTTCCATTGGTTTTTCCTTGTTTAGCACTATAGCCTTCCGGCAGGTTATCGCTGTATCTTGCAAATCCTTTGATGCCAGGTTTTTTTATCACAATGTTTATATTCCAGTCGTTTTCGTTTGTTCCTTTAGTTACAGTTCTAACTCCCGACACAATACTATTTGGTTCAGCATTTGACGAAACTGTATTTGTGTTTGCAGGCTCAGTTGGAGTTGGAGTAGCGGCTACCGTTGGTGTTTCGGTAGGAGTAACTGCTGCGATGGTTGGAGTCTCAGCCGGTTTTGTTTCAGTTGTTGTTGGTGAGGTTGCAGCAACTGCGCTTCCGTCGCCAACCATGATCTCAACAGGCGGCATTTCGGAAACCTGTTTATTATTGTTTTCGATGTAAGAATATTTAGCAGCAATTGTTTTAGCTCCATTTGTTGAAGCATCTACCTGTAATTTGAATTTTACTGTGAATTCGGGATCACTTGGAACGCCTGTCCAGATCCATTTTGCCATTCCTGAGGCAAACGAAAAAGTACCACCTTTACTTTCAACCTCAGCTACTGTAAAGCCTGCAGGAACCTCTACCTGAAGCTTCGCAAAGCCGCCCATCCCCCCTTTTTTAACAACCAGATCAACTACTACTTCCGTTCCCGGTTTCATGTTTGCAGGGAAGTTGCCACTTACAGTGACTGCCCCTCCGTCTAAAAATAAACTGTATAAAAACAGTATTAATGAATTGATCGTTACGAAGAGGTATTTTATCATAGGTTTAGGTTATTGTTCGAAAAAGTAGTCGATGAGCCGATTGAGCCTTTCGACAGTAAAGTCGGAAGCTCCATCAAAGAACCCATCTATGGTTTTTGTTATTTCTGCAGCAGATATATAACCATCATGGTCATAATCGGCCGACTTCAACTCATCAGGTATGGTACTTGTTTTACCTGATTTCTGCTTAATTTCTTTTGATTGCGCTTCAATCTTCTGTAAATATTGTGCGCTTGGAGCTGCATTAAATTCATCACTTCTTTCGGTTGCAAGAGAATCCCACTCTAACTGTCTGCGGGCTACGTCTTCTTCATTGATAGTTACACCATTTGCATCAACATTAGCATGATTTTTGGAATTTGGTTCCTTATCCATGTAATCCGGCACATTGTCATTGTCACCATCTAAAGGACAACCATGTCCATCAACCTTTGCACCTTTTGGTGTGCACTGGCAACGATCATTGAAATCGCTAACACCATCGCCATCATAATCACCATTTTCAATTGCTGTAAAGTCAATGTTTGAGTAAATATCTTTTGGCTTCGGTATTAGAAGAAAATTAAAACTTGCGTTTGCGCCCATCCAGCTGTCGTTTCCGCCACTTTTATAATTATCAATATAATCGCTGAAAGCAATATTATAGTTAATTGCCACACGAATGCTCGCACGATCTCCGATTTGAAATTTTGCTCCAACATTTATCGGTAAATACATGCAACTGCGTTTGTAGCTGACAGCCGAATCTTTCAAAGTAGTTTCGTACTTATAATCTCTTTTCATGATCACTGAATTGGGATCATTGGCGGTTGATTCTGCCAAGTTTCTAATTGATCCATCTGACCAATAATTATAGGAAGTACCGTTCTTATCCACAAGGTCGCCCTTTGGATCGAACTTCAAATAGCCTAAGCCCAGCGACACAAAAGGTGCTGCAGCTTTAGCTGTATCGCCCATTTTGTCGAAGAAAGCGAACACATTGAGTTCGCCGCCAAATATGGTACTTGTAAAGTTTCTATGCGAACTCAGATCGTTGTCGTTGCCCTGAAGTTTACCATAAACCCCGTTTAAGCCTACACCCAGGTACTTACCGTAACGGTAATCTACACCGAGATTATATCCCATTTTGAAATCGCCTGAAGCGGTTGCGTTCCTTTTTTTACCAACATCGCCTGTAAATTTTAAACCGCTTACACCAACGTTTACGCCGAATTGAGCACTTGCTGTTACAGCAAACTGTATGATGCTCATTAATAATATTATTCTTTTCATCTTTAAAAATTTAAAGAGTTAAGCTAATTGTAAATTCGGTCTTAGCAAAACTATGTTAAAAAAGAAAGCTTGTAAAAATGATGGAACTAACTTGTAAACAGGCATTTGTTAAAACCCTTTAGATGATCTTGGAATTTAAATGAAGTGCGTTTTTTAAAACCTAAAGCCCCGAAATGGCCGGAAACATTGAAAAAACTATACCTGTAAATAGAAGTGGCCCCCTGAAGTTACGTGAATAGCAAAGCCGGAAGCAATTGCTTACTATTTTTCTAAATGGTTTTTGAAATTGGGATTTTTAAGCTCTGAAATGAGTTTATTCACAATTGAATAAACGTTTTGGTTTACAAAATAAGGCTATTTTGGTTGTGACTTTTGCTCTGCTTCTTCACGTCCGCCAAATAAAGCATCTAACTCCATTTGCAAACGTGCCAGCTCTTCTTCATTGATCGTAACTCCGTGTCCATCTACCTTCGCACCTCTTTTACTATTTACTTCTTTGTCCAAATAATCCGGAACATCGTCGCCATCAGCGTCGGGGGGACAACCATGAGAATCAACGGCTATGCCTTTTGGAGTACCCTGGCAATAATCATGAAGATCTATCACTCCATCTCCATCCCAGTCACTTTGATCAATGATCGAAAAATCTACATTAGAATAAACATCATGCGGTTTTTTTCCTAAGTTAATGCTGAGGCAAGTGTTCATTCCAAGCCAACTGTCGTTACCGCCGCTTTTGTAATTATCAATGTAATCGGTAAAAGCAATGTTGTAATTCAGACTCAGGCGAATGCTGGTTCTGTAACCGATCTGAAATTTTGCGCCGACATTTATGGGTAGGTAAAGACAACTGCGTTTATAATTTACTGCTGAATCGGTTAATGTTGTTTCGTAATTGTAATCGCGTTTCATTTTTTGAGCGATGGGTTCGTTGCTTGTTGACTCGACTAAGTTGCGAATAGATCCATCTGACCAGTAGTTGTATGCCGTTCCATTAACATCGCGCAGATCGCCTTTGGGATCGAACTTTAAATAACCAATACCTGCCGAAATAAAAGGAGAAACGATCTTTGCAGTATCTTTCAATCTGTCGAAAAATAAAAAAACATTGAACTCACCACCCATAATATTGGTTGCGAAATTTTTATGTGAAGCTGCATTATTATCAGTTCCAACTAATTTTCCATATACACCGCTTAAACCAAACCCAAGAACTTTTCCGGTGCGGTATTCTAATCCGCCATTAAAACCTGAACGCGCATCGTTTAAAAAATTGCTGTTGCCGTTCTTTCCAACATCGCCGGTAAATTTCAATTCACTTAAGCCAACGTTGATACCTAACTGCGCATTTGCAGTTAAAACAAAAAATAAAATACCGAATATGAATAATGATCGTTTCATCCTTTAAAAAATTTCAAAGAGTTAAGATAAAACAAAATTTCCGGATTACAAAACGGCCTACAGATTACCTGTGCGACCCCCGTCAACAGGGATGTTTATGCCATTAATGTAAGAGGCTGCAGGAGAGGCTAAAAAAGCTACAGCATTTGCAATTTCGGCTGCTTCGGCAAAACGACCCATGGGAATTTCATGAAGCATTTCTTTCTTTACGGCATTGATCTCGGTAGAAGTTTTTGCGGCCTTATTCTCAATGATGGTTGCCAAACGTTGAGTATTTGTTGCACCCGGCAAAACATTATTTACCGTGATGTTAAATTTACCTAACTCGTTTGCTAATGTTTTCGACCAATTGGCAACGGCTGCTCTAATGGTATTTGACACTCCTAAATTCGGTAAAGGTTGTTTTACTGATGTAGAAATAATATTGATGATGCGTCCATAGCTTGCGTTTTTCATTCCCTCAATACAAGCCTGTGCTAAAATATGATTACATATCAAATGATTGTTAAAGGCTAATAAAAACTCTTCGGGCTTGGCGTTAACAATTGGTCCTGATGCAGGGCCGCCGGTGTTATTGACCAAAATATGAATGGGAGAATAACGCTGCATGAAAGCATCGAGCAATTCTTTTAATTTATCGGGCTGACTGAAATCTGCACACAAATAAGAGTGAGTTTGTCCGAGATCAGTGCTTAGTTCAGATTTAGTTTGCTTTAAGGATTGCTCATTTCGTGCCACCAATGTTACAGATGCACCCATGTTAGCGAGTTCAATGGCCACAGCTTTACCAATGCCTTGGGTGCTTCCGCACACTAATGCTTTTTTATTTTTAAGATCTAAATTCATATTGTTATTTTTTTATTTCCTTTAAAATATCAGCGATAATATCTTTCTCGTAACCACGAGAGGTTGCATATTGTAACACTTTGTAATATTTTTTTATCGCATTAGGCTCTTTTGTCTGATCGAATTTTTGCTGAATTAATTTTTCCAAAGTAACAAAATAATCGTTTTCGTTAATTTGCTTTAGGGCTTTATTTATACAATAATCATTCACTTTTCGGGCTCTCAGTTCCAATTTTATTTTTATCCTTCCCCATTTTTTTATTCTGAATCTTCCACCGGCAAAAGCAATGGCAAATCGCTCTTCATTCAAAAAATTGCTTTCAATAAGGTTCGAGATGATCAGTTCCACTTCTTTTTCGTGCAAGCCGTATTCGTAGAGTTTATTGCGCGTTTCCTGCTGAGACCGCTCCTGATAGGCGCACCAGCTCTTTATTTTTTCTTCAGCAACAAGCGGTGTTAGCTTTTTTTTGGAGAATTTAGGTATATCTGATTCCACGCTGCTAAAATATTGATTACACTTGTAAACCTAAAACACAAAGTGAAACTACCCGAACAACTTTTAAATAGTCTCAAAACAGCAAAAGGTTTTAACGAACAAGCTTTTGTAAATGTACACAATAACGAAGAAAAAATTACTTCGCTGAGATTGAACCCTTTTAAACCCTGCGAATTAGATTTCGAAGTTGGTGAAAAAACAGCTTGGTGCAGCAACGGATATTATTTAAAAGAACGTCCTTCCTTCACGTTCGACCCCTTGTTTCATGCAGGTTGCTATTATGTTCAGGAAGCAGGTTCCATGTTCTTGCAGCAGGCTTTACAACATAGTGTTGATCTTAAAAACGACATTAAAGTTCTGGATCTGTGTGCGGCGCCGGGAGGAAAATCGACTTTGATAAACGACAACATAACCGAGAACAGCATTTTAATAAGTAATGAGGTTATAAAACACCGTGCCGACATTTTATGCCATAACCTTGTGAAGTGGGGTACCTGTAATACTGCAGTCACCAACTCCGACCCATCGGTATTCTCGAAATTACCCGCGGTGTTCGATGTTATTGTTGCCGATGTGCCTTGCAGTGGATCTGGACTCTTCAGAAAACAGGAAGATGCTATTAAAGAATGGAGTATTGAAAATGTGAATCATTGCAACATCCGTCAGAAAAGAATTCTTGGAGATGTAATGAATTGTCTGAAAAAAGATGGTGTGTTAATTTATTCTACCTGCTCTTACTCAGAGGAAGAAAATGAACAGATCGTACAATGGCTGATGAATGATTTTGAAATGGAATTAGTTCCAATACCCTTTGAAAGCAAATGGGGAATTACGGATACAGGTTTGGGTTATCGTTTTTATCCTAACTTAACCAGGAGCGAAGGTTTCTTTTGTGCAGTGCTTAAAAAGAATTCGGGACAGGAATACAATCATCATTCAAAACCCCGAAAAAACATTTTAGATAAACCAAGTGCAAGTCAGGCCGAAACGATCAATAAACTTTTGAAATCCGATCACGGCAAAACGATCGCTCAATTTAAAAACGAATTCAAATTATTAAGTCATCCTCTCCTTGAGTTTTACGGTCAGTTCAATAAAGACCTTTATTTTAAAAAACTGGGGACCGTATTAGGAGAATTTAAGCATGCCGATTTTTTGCCCGATCACGAATTAGCACAAAGTATTTATCTGAATAGTGCGGTGGGCAAATTTAACCTAAGCAAAACTGAAGCGATCACTTTTTTGAAAAAAGAGAATCTTGTCATTGATAACGCTGTTAAAGGAATTTGTTTAATGACCTACAAGAACCAAGGCTTAGGCTGGGCAAAAATACTGGATAAAAGAATCAATAATTATCTTCCGAAAAACTTTAGAATTCTTAGCAACGAAGAATTTTAGGAAAATATTTCGCGCTGATTTTATCTTCGCTCACCTGCGTGTTCATCAACGGTGATCCCTGCCTTGCCGGCAGGCAGGTGCACGAAAAAATCTTGAAATTTAATTCCCCAACAACTTGATTGCTTTTAAAATGATTCTGATGTCATTTTCTACTTTGTAATCTTTGGAATAAGATAAAAGCAATAGATTTATTTTATCATCCGGTAAAACCATATCCGAAGCATTGGCCGGAGTTAGAACAGAAGGTTTTAATTCAGGCAGATCTTTTCTAGGCGCTTTTCCATATCCCACCCAGGAATACAATCCGAAGAATACACGGAAGCAATTTCCCAAGAAGTCAATTTTATTTTTTTGAACTAAAATTAAAACCGGAGAGAACAACAAAAGTACTGAAGCAGAAGCCAGATCGAACAAACGTTTTTTACGTTTATTTTCGGGCTTACCTACATTGTTCACATCTATAACGTAAAGATCACCGGCTGTATCAATGCTGTTACTTCCAATAATGGAAAGGCTTTCGGGAGGTGCGATTTTAAAATCAACACCTTTTGTTACCAGCGTTAGCATTCGCTCAATGATATCCTGTGATGAAACATTCTTGGCACAAAAAATGATCTCATTGATATTATGAATGTCAACGATCTCATTTACCTGATTGAAATTGCCAATGTATTGCGGATGTTTTACACCATTATCGTTATTGCTCACAAATCCTACAAAACCTGCCTTTATACGGGTTTCTTTTAATAAACCGTAAACGCGATCAAATTCTTCTTCGCTACCTATAATAACTATACGTTTGCTTTTTTCTTCAACTTTAAATGCAAAACGTTTCAATCCTGCGAAATGGTATATGAGTCTTGTGATGATGTAAATTAGGATCACATAAGCTGTTCCCAATAAGATCAGGGCTCTGGAGAAACGATACATTTCCGGAAGCAAGGAGTAAACAATTAAAATAAATCCTGTTCCAACCAGAACACCGCGAACCATTTTCATGATCTTAAGAGGTCGGTCGTAACCCCCGCTTAAAAAATTAAAGAACATCCATATCAAGGTGTAAGCAGGAAAAGCGACATTGATCAGTTTTTTTTCATAAAACCCTTCCACGAATTTAAATTCAGATTCGTAAATATCCTTTATGAAATATAATCCTATCAAGATCAAAACAAAATCGATGGCCGGGAAAAAAGCCTGTTTTAAAAAGCGCGCTACAATTGCAACCGCAGCTCTGAGATAAATGGCGAGGTAAATTAAAAAGGTAAACAGTTTGGCATTTCCGGTACTGAAATGCTTTTTCGCGAAAATTGCCATGGCCTTGTAAAACACGATCACATAATTAACGCTGCTTTTTTTTGTACTTTCTCCTTTGTAATGTATGATGCTGGATTCTGCGAAATAATAATTCTTGTATCCCCCTAAAGTAATGCGATACGAGAGGTCGATATCCTCACCATACATAAAAAATGTTTCATCAAGTAAACCCACTTTATTTAAGGCTTCTTTTCTGAGTAGCATAAATGCACCACTCAGAACATCGATCTGATGATTTTTATCCTTATCTAAATAGGTTAAATGATATTGTCCGAACTTTTTTGAGCCGGAAAACAATTTTGATAATCCGAAGATCTTGTAAAATGCCACGCTTGGCGTTGGTAATCCACGCTTTGACTCGGGTAAAAAATTTCCTTTACCATCCACCATTTTAATGCCGAGTCCGCCTGCATCCGGGTGCTCCTCCATGAATTTTACCACTTTCTCGAAAGTATCTTCCTGAACCACAGTGTCGGGATTTAAAAGCAACACATACTTACCCGAACTTTGCTTAATGGCCTGGTTATTAGCTACCGAAAAGCCTGTATTGGTTTTGTTCTCGATTATTTTAACCTGTGGGAATTTTTGCTTCACAAAGGCTACAGAGCCATCCACGGAATTGTTATCTACCAGAAAAACCTCGACCTTAAGCTGCTTGCACGAATTAAAAACCGAGTGCAAACACTGCTCTACGAAGTGTTTAACATTATAATTAACTATGATGACCGACAGATCGTACACGCGATAAAAGCCTCTAAAATACCAAATTAAGCTGTAGATAGGAAGTTTTACTGAAAGTTTAGGGTCTTTATAAATAGAAGGTTTAAATTCTTTTGTTAAATTTGTGCCCTTGAAATTACTGGTCCTGTAGCTCAACTGGATAGAGCAATAGCCTTCTAAGCTATAGGTTTCGCGTTCGAGCCGCGACAGGATCACAATGAAGTTTCATACTTCAAAAGAAGGTGCCAAACACCAATAAACCCTCACAGTTTTAAATTTATTTAATTCAGGCTGAGGGTTTTTTATTTTAAAACTTCATCAGAAAAAACTTTTAATTTTGGTTATGTCGGAGTTAAAACAAAATAATCGGTTCTATACCTACATTCTATATTCTGAAGCTCATGATAGATTTTATATTGGTCAAACAGAAAACCTTACAAATAGACTTAATTTTCATAATTCAGGGCACGTAAGATCAACCAAACTCTTTGCTCCTTGGATAATTATTGGCTTTATCGAAAAGGAAACCAGGTCTGAGGCTATGATTCTTGAGAAAAAACTAAAAAACCTTAATCGAAAAGACCTTAATAGGTTTATTAACAAATACCTTGCTGTTTAGTTGACTGAACCTCATGGCGAGGTCCAAAGGACTCGCCATCCCGAGTGGCTTTGCCACCTCGGGACAGTTTTAAATTTATTTAATTCAGGCTGAGGGTTTTTTATTTTTCGGTAGTTAATACCACGTTATTAGCCCAGAACCGCGGTAATTATTGCATTCATCATGAATCATACCTTCCCAACAATCCTCAAAAATTCCTGTTATCTTTGTTTATGCTTGAGCGTTTAAGCAAACATATAGAACAAAACGAACTTTTTTCGAAAAACGATAAGCTATTGCTCGCCTTTAGCGGCGGGGTTGATTCTGTGGTATTGAGTCATTTATTACTTGCATTAGGCTACAAATTCGATCTTGCACACTGCAATTTCAATTTAAGAGGAAAAGAATCAAAAGGCGATGAGAAATTCTGCGCCGATCTCGCAAAAAAGGCAAAGCTTAATTTTTTATCTCAACAATTCGAAACAAAAAAATTCGCTGCCGAAAATGATCTGTCCATTCAGATGGCGGCAAGACAATTGCGTTACGATTGGTTCAAAAGTCTGGTCCAAAAAAATAAATACAAGTATGTCCTAACAGCGCATCACGCCAATGATAATGTAGAAACACTTTTGATCAATTTGATTCGCGGTACCGGCATTAACGGACTAAAAGGCATTCCCGAAAAACAAGATCACCTGGTAAGACCTCTGTTATTTGCAAGCAAAGATGAGATCATTGCTTACGCGAAAACAAACAAACTGAAATACAGAGAAGATAGCAGCAACGACGAAGTAAAATACAAGCGTAATTTTTTACGTCATAATGTTATTCCGAAACTAAAAGAATTGAATCCTGCCCTGGAGCGCACCTTTGAACAGAACATTAAATTATTCAAAGAATCGGCCGACATTGTAAAGCAATTTACTGATTCAAAAAAAGAAGAGATCGTAAGTGAAAAAAATGCTCAGGTTAAGATCGACATTAAAAAATTAGAGAAAGAAAGACATAAAGAATTATTACTCTTTGAATTCATTCATCCCTATGGATTCAATGCTTCGCAAACAGGCACCATGCTTAAAAGCGTGAGCACCAAATTACCGGGTAAATTATTCTTTTCAGATTCACATAAGATCTTAATTGACCGTTCTTATCTTATTATCGAGGCAATTAAAAATTCAGAACAACAAAAAGAATTTCAAATAAAGGATCGTAAAGCATTTCAGGATCTTCCTTTTGATCTCTCGACGGAATTGATCAGCAATTTTGAAATTGAATCCAATAAAAAAATCGCTCAGCTCGATCTCAATAAACTTGAATTTCCGTTAATAGTAAGAAAGTGGCAGACCGGCGACAAGTTCAAACCTTTAGGTGTAAATGGTTTTAAAAAGTTAAGCGATTTTTTTACAGATCAAAAATTAAATCAATTTGAGAAAGAAGATGTTTGGTTACTGTTAAACAAAAATGATATTGTTTGGGTAATAGGTTATCGCATTGATGATCGTTACAAAATAAATGAACAAACAAAAAAGATCTTAAAATTAAAATTAGAAAATTAAACCCGAAGGATTTTGGAATCAATATATTTTTATATTTGATCAGCTAATTCAGGAAAATAAATGATAATTAGAATTAAACATAAAAATCGAACGGGTTAAAGTGGAATCAGAATTATTATTTGAAGAAAAACAATACCTTGGTCATAATCGCCTCAGCATTATCTGGCGAATGATCCTGGCTTTGTTTTGCTTTATCGGTTATTACTGGAGCGAGAACCCCAAGCCGGTTCAGGTAGCCGTTTTTCATATCGGCTCCTATCCCGTTCAGGATATTCCCAACTCGGGTAAAGTATTCTTTTTACTTGGACTTCTGGTATTGATATTGTCGGCAGTTTTAACCTACATTTTACACACCAACATGCGTATTTACAGGGGCTATATGGTCATCGACGGGTTCTGGACTGCCCGCAGGGTGAAGATCGACTTTAACTCCGTTAACTACATTAGGAAAGGTCGTTATAAGAGGAATATTTTTAGGAGGGCAACATACAACCTGCATTCACAAGGCATAATACGCTTTTATACCAGTGGCGAAGAATTTATTGAACTTAAAGACAATACCGGCTTTACCTATCGAATCGGAAGTCAGCGTTCTGCTGAGATATTCTCCCTCATTCAGCCCCAACTTAAAGGCGGGTAAAAGGATTTAGTTTAAAGGTTGAAAACTTTGTGTAACCGATCCAAGTTTTTTTCGTATACTTATCATACTAATTATTAAACCCAAAATCCCATGACAGCAACTTTTGAAAAAATTGAAAAGGAAAAGATTGTAGGATTAAAATTTCCTGATAAAGAAGTGCTACTAGACGATGAAAAAATTAATGAAAGGCTTAAGGATTTGACCCGCGCCTTATCATTGGGTAATTTAGAAAAATCGAAAATAAAAATCTATTTTGAAGATGACACTACTTGTCGCCTAGTAGAAACCACTGTTTGGGGCATTACCGATAAACGTGTGATCTTAAAACAAGGAGTTGTAATTCCAATAAACAGAGTACACTCCATAACAATGTAGCTTAAGCGAATACCCAGCTCAAATAAGCGTACAAGAAAGGGCTCACAAACAAGAGACTATCAAATCGATCTAAAATGCCACCATGGCCCGGCATTATCTTGCCTGAATCTTTAATATTCGCCTGACGTTTCAGCATTGATTCCACAAGATCGCCGCAGGTTCCAAACACTACAATTATTGATGCTACAATTAACCATTGATGCATTTGCAATTCAGGAAACCATTTTGAAATTAAAAAAGTAGAGGCTAAGGTTAAAAGTCCACCACCAATGGAACCTTCCCAGGTTTTGCCGGGAGAGATCTTTTCATAGAGTTTATTTTTTCCGATCAAACTTCCTACCAAATAAGCGAAAGTATCACTCCCCCAGATCAGAAACATTATTCCCAAAATAATATGGGAATTATAATAAAGCTGGCCGTTAATGCAAACTGCATCTGTAGGTGCGCATTCCGGTAAACGCATGTAAGCAATTTTATTGAGCAACGTAAAAGGCAACACAACATAGATCAAGCCTGTAATTGTGTAAACCAAATTAAGAACCGTATTTTCTTGGTTAGAAAACAATGCAGCAACAAAAATTAAAAAAAGGAAAACCGGAATAATAAAAATAAAAGAAGACAATCCGTAATCAGGATTTGTTAGCGCAGTAGTTGCATAAAAAACAATTGCAGCCGCAACACCAATTGCTTTAAAAGGCTTAGCCCCTAATTTTTCAGCGATCTGATAAAACTCAATTAATCCCCAAATAGAAACTACAAAGAACAAAAGCGAGAACGAAATGTAATTGTAATTAATACAGCTCAGCAGAACAACAACAAAAACTGCAGCTGTTAAAGCACGTGTAGTAAGAGTTTTGAGATTTAAAGCCATTATAAACTAAAAAACCCCGAGGTTTGCACTCGGGGTTAATTTTATTCGGAAATTTTTACTGCTTCGTAACACTTTATTTCGCCGGCGGCGCCTAAGTATTCGGCATCAATATCAACCAATCCTACTTTTTTGACTTGCTCTTTGCTCATCGGTTTTGCAGGATACCAGCGATCTTCAACTAATTTTAATTCAACGTCTTTATTACTAAGAACCTGATTTAATTGCTTTTGTGTTAAAAAGATAACACCTTGATCTTCTTCCTCTTCGTCTTCAGCAATTAAAATGCTGCCTACCATTTTCAGTTTAGGAACTTCGGGTTTGTATTTGAACTCAAGATCGCTTTGAGTGTTAATTTCAATGTATTTTATTCCGGTAATATGAATTTCAGCCATTTTTGTATTAATTTAATTGTGCAAGTTTAACGATATTAGGGTTTATACACAAAATTAATTTTTCAATAAATCCTTAATTTTGTTAATAAATCACACCCTGTCTAGGGTAAAGGTGAAGGTTGTGCCCACATCTACAGTACTGCTAACCGTAATGCTTTTTTGATGCGCCTCAATGATATGTTTTACAATGGCTAAGCCCAGTCCGGTGCCACCTTGCTCCCGACTGCGCCCCTTGTCAACCCTGTAAAACCGCTCAAATAAGCGAGGTAAATGTTGTTCTGAAATACCAATGCCGTTGTCTTTTATCTCTACAATAACTTCATCGTTATACAAGCTGAAATTAATCTCGGTTTTCCCGCCTTCTTTACCGTATTTGATGCTATTGGTAAGTAAATTAACAATTACCTGACGTATCCTGTATTTATCTGCATGTACAAAAAGGGGTTTATCAAACTTTTTGACCAGTTGAAGTTTAATGTTACGTTTACGAGCCTGAATGTCAAGCGCATCGAAAATATCGCGGCATTGAGCAGCAATGTCATATTTATCCAATTCAAGTTCCAGAGAACCGGTTTCCAATTGCGTGATCGTTTCCAGATCATCGATAATGTGAATGATGCGTTCCACACTTTTATCAGCCCGTTTTAAATAATCGAGGTTAATGCTTGAGTCGCTTAAACCTCCATCGATCAAAGTTGAAATGTAACCTTGAATGTTGAATACCGGTGTTTTTAACTCATGAGAAACATTACCCAAATATTCTTTTCGATAACTTTCTAAGTTTTTCAAGTGTTCCACTTCTTTCTGTCGTTCGGTGGCAATTTTTTTTACGTCTACTTCGAGTTGTGTAATGGGATCGATCTCATCTAATTGAAATTTAGTATCAGGAATTTCGTGCTGAGGCAGGATCTGATTCAATTCTTTATGCACTTCGTTGATCCTGTTAAAAATAAAAGGATTGTAAACAAAATAGAACATCACAAATGAAATGATGAAGAACACAAAGAACATGATAAGCACCAAAGCCAGATCAATTTGAGAAGAAGTAAAATATTGCCATACCGATAAGGCCGCTGAACACAAAAAAGAATTGACCAGACTAAGAATGATGACAAATATGGAGACTTTTGTATTTTTCAATTCACATTTATAAACTTGTTAACTGCTCCTGCAATGTTTTTATTTTTGCTTCGGCATCTGATGCTTTTTTCCGCTCAAGCGCGATCAGCTCTGGTTTGGCTTTGGCTACAAAATTTTCGTTAGAGAGTTTTATCTGAACACTCTTTAAGAAGCCTTTGTTGTATTCGATCTCCTTTGTTAATCGTTCCTTTTCCTCTTCTTTATTGATGCTCCCTTCAAGCGGAACAAAAAATTCAAATTGCTTCACAATAAAGCTCACTGAATTCTCAACTTTTGCTCCTGTTAATTCAAATTTATCAAGATTGGAAAGCTTAATGATCACATCATGAAAAAGAGTGCTCACATTTTCTTTTTCTGCTTTTAAATACAAAGACAATTTTTGTTTTGGAGAAATATTCTTTGAATTACGAATGCTCCTTACCTGCGCGATCGTTTCAGCAACAATGTCAAACATTTGTAATATCGATCTATCCTTAACTTCATTCTTAGGCCACTCGGCAACAATGATGCAGTCTTTTTCGTTACGTTCTTTGATCAAATGCCATATCTCTTCTGTAACAAACGGCATCCATGGGTGCATTATTTTCAGCAAGTTTTCCAAAAAACCAACAGTTGCATCATAAGTTGTTTTATCGATCGGCTGGGCTTTCCCATCAATGAATTCAGGTTTTATTATTTCTAAATACCAGGCACAAAAATCATCCCATACCAGTTTATAAGTGGCCATCAGGGCATCACTCATTCTGTATTTGCTGTAATGATCATTGATCACTTCCAATTGTTCGGCCAGTTTATTCTCGAACCAGGTAATGGCAACTTTACTGGCTGCCGGTTGCTCTTTTACAACAACTTCAAAACCTTTTATCAGTTTAGAAGCATTCCAAACTTTATTCCAAAAATTTCTTCCTTGTTCACAATGCGATTCGTCAAACATTAAGTCGTTACCTGCAGGAGAACACAACAACATCCCTACTCTTACTCCATCAGCTCCGTATTTGGTAATTAACTCTAATGGTTCAGGACTATTCCCTAAACTTTTACTCATTTTACGGCCTTGTTTATCACGAACGATACCGGTCAGGTAAACGTTAGTGAATGGTTTTTCTCCGCAATATTCGTAACCGGCAATGATCATTCGCGCTACCCAGAAAAATAAAATTTCGGGAGCAGTTACCAGATCGTTAGTAGGATAATAATATTTAAGATCGGCATTCGCATTTTTAAATCCGGTTTGAATGGCTTTAGGATCAAAAACAGTTATTGGCCACAACCACGATGAGAACCAGGTGTCGAGAACATCTTCATCCTGACGAATGTCTTCAGTTCGTAGTTCGGGGTTCGTAGTTCGTAGTTGCTGTTCTGCTTCAGCGAGCGTTTTGCAAACCACTGTGTTTCCTTTGTTATCATACCATGCAGGAATACGCTGTCCCCACCACAACTGACGAGAAATGCACCAATCGTGCACATTTTCCATCCAGTGTTTGTAGGTATTAACGAATTTTTCAGGAATTAATTTAATGTTATTATTCAGTACGTTTTCTAAAGCAGGTTTGCTTACCCCATCCATTTTTAAGAACCACTGCATCGATAATTTTGGTTCAATTACCGCATCGGTTCTTTCGCTGTATCCAACTTTATTTTTTATGTCTTCTATCTTTACAACATGACCCAATTCTTCAAGATCTTTTGCAATTTTTTTACGAACAGTGAATCTGTCTTCACCAACATAGAATTTTGCAGCTTCACTCATTTTCCCGTTTGGTGCAATCGTATCAATTACTTCCAGCTTATGCTTTACACCAAGGTTATAGTCATTGATATCGTGTGCGGGAGTTACTTTCAGCGCACCGGTACCAAATTCCATGGTAATGTAATCATCAAAAATAATTGGCACTTTTCTATTCACCATCGGAATGACGGCATGCTTACCTTTTAAATGTTTGTAACGTTCATCTTCTGGGTGAACACAAACAGCAGTATCTCCTAAAATGGTTTCCGGACGAGTTGTTGCAATGGTGATCCACTCATCTGCTATCTCATCAATCTTATATTTTACAAAAAATAATTTTGAATTTACTTCTTTGTGAATTACTTCTTCATCACTCACCGCAGTTAAGCCTTGCGGATCCCAGTTCACCATTCTCACACCACGATAGATCTGTTTTTTTTTATGAAGATCGATGAACACATCAATTACCGCTTCACTCAGATCAGTTTCCATCGTAAAACGAGTACGATCCCAATCGCAGGAGGCACCTAATTTTTTTAATTGCTCTAAAATAATTCCACCGTATTTATCTTTCCAGTCCCAGGCGTGTGACAAAAATTCTTCACGGGTGAGATCACTTTTTTTAATGCCTTTATCTGCGAGTAATTTTACAACCTTAGCTTCAGTGGCAATACTTGCATGGTCTGTTCCCGGAACCCAACAGGCATTAAAACCTAACATTCGGGCGCGACGGATCAAAACATCCTGAATGGTGTTATTAAGCATGTGCCCCATGTGCAAAACACCTGTAACATTAGGCGGTGGTATTACAATTGTATAGGGCTTACGGCCATCCGGGGTTGATTTAAAAAACTTTTTGTCCAACCAGTACTGATACCATTTGTTTTCGGTTTCTGTTGGATTATATGGTTTTGTTATTTCCATTGCAGAGGATATTGAAATTTTTGTTAAATTTCGCAAAAATACTCAAACTATGGCAAGTCTGCCGTATCTTTGGTATGATTTTAGTAGAACAAGTATTAAATAAAAACCTAAATACAATGAAAAAGATAATTTTAACTCTAGGACTGATTGCTACTTTTAGCATGGTTTCATTTGCTCAAGACGGACATAGCGCCGGAGACGGGCACAATCACGGTGCTGCAGCAACAGCTACAGAAACTCCTGCCAGTTTGGCGGATATTAAATTCGACAAAGCGGTTCACGATTACGGAACTATTAAGCAAGGTGGTAATGGGGAGTGTGAGTTTAAGTTCATTAACAACGGTAAAGAGCCATTGGTTATCACAAATTGCCAGGGAAGCTGCGGTTGTACCGTTCCAACTTGTCCAAAAGAACCAATTTTACCGGGTAAAAGTGGCGTAATGAAGGTAAAATACGATACTCAACGCGTTGGACCAATTTACAAGACTGTTACAGTAAACTCTAACGCAAAATCAGGAACAGTAACTTTACAAATTAAAGGTACAGTTGACGCCGTTCCGGTTGAGCCTGCTTTTCCGGAGAATAAACCATCGCAAGGTGCTCCTGTAGAAAAGAAATAAGTTTTTAACCTAAACTAACTATGAAATGCGCCATTACGCTGTTTGCGTAATAGAAACAATTTTGTTTTGGCGAATTCCATATCACAATTAATAAAAATTAAAACGATATGAAAAAGATCTTAGCAGTTGCTTTGTTTGCTGTGATGGCATTTACAGGCAGATCACAGGAATCAGTTGTTCCGACAATTGACCCGAATGCACCGGAAATTAAGGTGGAGAACGAAGTATTGGATTATGGGACCATTGATTACGATGCGAATGGTATTCGTGAATTCAAATTCAAGAACATCGGAAAATCTCCCTTAACCATTACCAGCGTTCAGGGTGAGTGCGGTTGTACTTCAACTACCATTGATGGTAAACCGGGCTGGCCGCAAGAACCAATTTTACCGGGCAAAAGCGGTGTGATCAGAGTAAAATATGACACAAAGCGTCCGGGTCGTTTCGAGAAGAACGTTACTATAACCAGTAACAGTAAATTATCGAGCATTAAAGTAAAAATCAAAGGCGAGATAAAAGCCGCTCCTGTTGCTCCGGCAACGCCAACAGCTAGTCCTGATGGAAAATAAAAAAATAAAGTCTCATAAAGATCCTCCGATAAAACGGGGGATTTTTTATTTAAAGGCATTTGCTTTTACATTGGTATTATGTTGTTTAAATTTTGAAGGCTTTTCACAGGCTCAATTAAAGTTTATTGAGAGTAAGAAAAAATTTGAAGAAGTAAAAAAAGGAGAGCTTGTTGTTTTAGAATATGCTTTTACAAACGCCGGAAATGAACCTTTAATAATAAGCGATTACAAAGTGGAATGCTCTTGTACAAGTGCCGAGTTTCCAAAACAACCCATTGCTCCCGGACAAGGCGGAAAAGTAACTGTAAAATTTGATACGAAAACGGTTTATGAGTGGCAGGACAGGATTGTGGAAATTATTTCTAACGCGAAAAACTCTCCGACTAAAATTCGCTTTAAGGGAAATGTGCTAAAGAAATGAAAAAATTGTTTTCGACAAGCTCAACCACCGCCTATTCAAATTGTTTGCAGGTGACTTAGCCCGGCTAAGTCACAGTTAAAGGTTATTTAATTTAATTGCCTGAAAAATTCCCCGCAAATAATTGCTGTAGCCATGGCAGCGTTTAAAGATTCGGTTTGATTATTGCCATGCGCTGGAATTGTAATTGGATCGCTGATCAAAGCAAGATTTGTTTTGCTGATCCCGTTGGCTTCGTTGCCAATAATTATTAAACCTTTTTTAAGTTCCTCTTTGTAAATATTTTTTCCGTTCAAAACTGCTCCGTACACGGGAATTTTTTTGCCTCCGATAACATCTTTTAGCTCCATGTAATTTACTCTAACCCTTAAAAATGCTCCCATGGCTGCCTGTATGCTTTTTGGATTATAAATGTCGGTACTTTGAGGAGAACAAAAGACCTCGTTGATACCGAACCAATTTGCTATTCTTAAAATGGTGCCTAAGTTTCCCGGGTCTCGTATATCATCGAGATAAAAACTGAAATTCTTAGAAAGGTCGAAACTGCTTTTATTTTCCTTAAAATAATTACATACAGCGAGTGCCTGATTTGGATTGTTTTGCGTGCTTATTTTTTTTAATTCCTCATCATTTATACGTGAAAAGGCAATTTCATTCTGTTTTATGAGCTCTTTATTCTTCTGATAATATTCTTCTGTAATAAATAGTTCTTTAATGATGCCTGATCGGTTCTTTAAGATCTCATCAACCACTTTTATACCCTCTGCAATGAAGCATTGCTCCTCATCTCTGAACTTCTTCAGATGCAGAGCGTTAATGTGCTTAATTTGGTTTTTACTAATCATTATTTAAGGCTAAATTCGTGGGATTAAATCTAAGCAATATTGCACATAAAAATAAACATAAAAGGTAAAATATCGGTGCCGGTGCAATGTACCCTGATCTGCCTCGTGCTTTTTTTCAGTTCCTGTAATATTACAAAGCGATTAAAAGACACCGAATACCTGGTTGAAAAAAATAAAATTGTTGATCTGGGTAAAACCAAGATCCCAAAAGACAACATAGAAGCTTTCATTAAACAGAAACCGAACCGTAGAATTGCAAATATCTTTCCTTTTAACCTTTGGCTTTATAACCACATTAATAAAGATAAATTATTAAAGCATAAAGAAAAAAGAGACCTGCGTTTTGCAAGGATCAATGTTAACCGGATCGAAAAAAATGACCGCAAGAATGAAAAGCGTTTAAAGAAAGGTAAAGCGCCTAAAGAACCACGATTAAAAAATAAAGACAAACCCACTGTAAGAGAAAGTTTATTGGAGATCGCTGAAGCTCCTGTTATATACGACTCTCTTATCGCTCACCAGAGTTCAAGACAGATCGCCAAATATTTATTTAACAAAGGATATTTTTATGCCAAAGTAAGAGACAGTGTTTCTTATAACAAACGGGCTCACAAAGCCATTGTAAAAT
The DNA here is from genome assembly GCA_025362575.1 of Bacteroidia bacterium. Classification (GTDB taxonomy): domain Bacteria; phylum Bacteroidota; class Bacteroidia; order B-17B0; family Aurantibacillaceae; genus JAHEYG01. The sequence continues at coordinate 5,513 of JANYIQ010000170.1, read as the reverse complement.
ATTATCTGATGCCGGGTAAACTATACACTATCGATAAAATTGGCTATAATTTACCTGACGAACAACTGGCCTACTACATATACTACGATACCATTCATACTTTACTTAAAAGAAACGATCCCTTTGATGCAGATGTAATTCAAAGTGAGCGCCTCCGAATTACAACTAATCTTTTAAACAACGGATATTATTTTTTTGAACCAGACTTCATTTATTTTAATGTCGATTCGAGTGCCCACAACCAGAAAGTAAATCTTGAGGTTTGCACCAAGCAATTTCCCGTTTTTGTAAATGAAGAAAAGGACTCTACAGTTTTTGTTAATCACACGCGTTATTTCGTGAATCGAATTTACATCATAACTGAAAAATTAAACAGGTCCTATAAAGACGAATACTTCAAAGACACGACGGTATATAACGATTATGAATTTTTATTGAACAGACCCAGCAAATACCGTTATGGTTTACTTGCCACTAACATTGAGTTCTTTAAAAATCAGGTTTACCAAAGAAATCTGGCTGAAAAAACATACAAACGATTGATCAACTTAGGATTATTCAGAAGTGTCTCCATTCAGTTCGTAAAAAAACAAGGTTTTTCAGATCAGTTGGATTGTTACATCATTTGTGTTCCGCTTATCAAAGAATCACTTACTCTTGAAACTGAAGGAACCACAACAAACGGCAACTATGGTATTGCCGGAAACTTACTGTTTCAAAATAAGAATTTATTCAGAAGTGCTGAATTACTGGAATTAAAATTGAACGGATCTATCTCTGCCCAGAAAGCACTTAACTCAACAGATCAAACAAGCATTAATAACGTACCAAGTACATTTAATACTCTGCAATTTGGGCCAGAACTTAAATTTTCAGTTCCAAGAGCCATGTTTCCCTTTTCACTTTTACCATTTAAAAAAGATGCCTTTCCGCGCACCTTTATAAACACATCACTCAATTATCAGTCGCAACCAAAATATAACAGGGTTATTGTTAGCATCGATTATGGTTTTAGTTTCCGATCAAAAAAAGGCCTCTTAAAACATGATATCATACCTCTTGAAGTATATAGTGTAAAAGCAAAATTATTGGGTGGATATAAAGATGAGTTGCTTGCTACCAATAATTACTTTTTATTGAATTCTTTCATTGATCACATTACCACACTCTCCAAGTATTCGCTCACGTTCAACAATCAGCAAAGTTCTAACAGCAATTCTAAAAAAGCTTTGCACTACTTTAAAGTTAACGCTGCTTCTTCGGGAAGCATCTTACGGGCCCTGTTTAACATAACCGATCAGCCAAAAGATACGCTTGGCCGCTACCGGATCTTAAATGTGCCCTTTGCTCAATTCTTAAAATTAGATATTGACTACAGAATTTACATTCCTCTTTATAAAAAAAGTAAGGTAGTTTACCGTTTAGCTGCCGGCATTGGAAAACCTTTAGCTAATTTAAATGTATTGCCGTACGAACAAAGTTTTTTTAGTGGCGGTCCGAACGGCGTTAGAGCCTGGCGTGCGCGAACTCTTGGTCCGGGAGGTTATAGTCAGCCCGACAGCGTACTATCACGTTACGATAAGATCGGAGATCTTTTGCTTGAAGGTAATATTGAATACCGCTTTCATATTTTCAGGGATTTCTACGGGGCGCTTTTTGCTGATGCAGGAAACGTTTGGTTATTACGTAATGATCCTTTAAAACCTAACGGAACGTTTAAGGTAGATGAATTTTATAAGGAAATTGGTTTGGGTGGAGGATTAGGTATTCGCTGGGATCTTAAATTCTTAATTGTGCGATTGGATGCAGCGTGTCCTTTAAGAGATCCGAAATATCCTGAAGCGGCGCGCTGGACATTTGACAAACCAAAACAACTGAAACAAACCATTCTGAATTTCGGAATCGGTTATCCATTTTAATTTATATTTGCCTAAACGAAATGAAAGTTACAGGATTCACCATCATACGAAACGCCATTAAATACGACTATCCTGTGGTAGAAGCTATCACATCCATTCTTCCTATCTGCGACGAATTTTTAGTGAGTGTTGGTAATTCTGAAGATGGTACATTGGATCTTATCAAAAGCATAAATTCTCCCAAAATAAGGATAATGGAATCGGTTTGGGATGATTCGTTACGTGAAGGCGGTAAATTATTATCTATAGAGACCAATAAAGCTTTTGATGCCATTGATTCATCAAGTGACTGGTGTTTTTATATTCAGAGCGATGAAGTGGTTCATGAAAAATATCATACTGCCATTTTAAAAGGCATGAAAGACTTTAACGATGATAAAGCTGTAGACGGACTTTTATTTAACTACGTTCATTTTTATGGGAATTACAATTATGTTGGAAATTCACGCCGTTGGTACAGAAACGAGATCCGCATCATAAAAAACAATAAAAGCATTCGTTCGTATAAAGATGCGCAAGGCTTTAGAAAAAGTGACGACTCTAAATTAAACGTAAAAGCAATTGATGCTGCCGTATATCATTATGGCTGGGCTAAGCCACCAAAGGCACAGCAGGCCAAGCAGGAAAATTTTCACAAAATGTGGCACGATGATGCCTGGATGAAAAAAAATATTGCAGTCGTTGATGAATTCGATTATTCTAACATTGATAGTTTGGAAAAATTCAAAGACACACACCCAAAACCCATGCTAAACAGAGTGGCTACACAGAATTGGGAATTCAATTTTGACGCTTCCAAAATTAAATTATCTGTAAAAGACAAAGTGCTTTTATTGATAGAGAAAGCAAGTGGTTGGCGCATTGGAGAGTACAAAAACTACGTTCTCCTCAAATAGAGCTTATCATCAATTCTTTTTTAGATCATTTGGATTTTGCATCTATAACACTTTACATCGTGTTATCAATGATGTGTATCCGCTTATTTCTTCCGGGCCTTACACGTTTTGTCTCGGTGAGCTTTAAAAGCTGTCCTGCCAAAAACAAGGAACCACCTATCGTCAGAACCTGTTCTTTGAATACAGGAGACTCGCCGTTTATCGCATTGTTAAAGGTATCAAGGCCAATGAAACCAACACCGGCTATAACAAGAACGCGCCTTAATACCTGAAGTAAAACATGCGAGCGATTTACAACAACACATTTAATATCAGAAACCGGAACCATGGTTCCATCTTCAAAAAAGAGTGTGCTGTCTTTTAATGCTACAAGTTTATTTTTTTGCATTCTGTGGTTTTCCTTCAATTTAAATTTCATCATGCTTCCTTCATAAATGCTGAATCTCTTAAATGTACCAAGGCGGTAAAGATCAACTGCCAAATATCTCTGAGCAGACAGCTCGGAACCAAAAATAAAGATCAGGAATATCAAAATAATTGCTCTCATAAAGTCTTCGTAAAAATGCAATTATGTTCTATTAAACAAGAATGCTGAATTTTCAGGCAGAAGCTTTCGCTTTTTTCTTTGCCTCTTGCTCTGCCATTTTGCGGCGGGCATTTTCTAAATTTTTTACCTCAGCCAAATGCAATTCATTAATATCTTTTTTATAAAGACTATATGCTTTCCAGATGGGCGGCTTCGTAGCAAACATATCCAAGAGCATGTATAAAGGTGAAATTTTAAAAGAATAAAACGGAGACAACCAGCGGTAACCCACTCCAATTGAATCATCCACATTTTTCACAGCATGCCAGTAGTAAGGAGGATTCCATAAAATGTCTCCGGGTTTCAAATGCACAGCATAACCATCAATGTATTTAAATAAATTATAAGGCGGTGAAAAATCCAATTTAAACGGATCGAACGGACCTTCCTCTAATTTAGGTGAACCGTTACGATAAACATTTCTCACGGGATTAGGATCTAAAACAGAACTATAATAATGGGAATACAATACCCATTTTTTTTCGCCATAACACTGCACAAATAAATTACTTTGGTTTGCGTTATGCAAAGCCGTGTAAGAATCTTTTCCACCAATAAAAATCTGAAAAGCATCGAACCAGGTTAAACTCTGATTTCTTTCTTTGAGCCACTTATAATCGAAATCATTTATATGCTCAGGATGACGAACTAATAAAGGATAGAAACGATAATACATACCACCACCACTTCTGATGTTATCAATAACATCGGCTAATGTCGTAAGTTCGTATGGCAGATTGGCTTTGCCCTGATCTACTAAATAAATTTCATCTGTTCCGTGCAGTTTTTTAAAATACTCCAATGACCATTTTTTTACACAATCCCATTCTTTTGCACCGCCTTCTATAACAACAGGGATTCCTTTTTTTACATAATGTTCTTTAAATTCCTTCAAACTCAGTTCCTTTCTTCTTTCTATCGGCATGATCCTTCCGGGGCCGTGTTTAGCCATACTCTTTTCAAGTTTCTTGTAAAAGTTTTTGCGATCCTTGAAAAAAGTTTTTCTTCCGAAGAAATGATCGAAGAATTGATACACGCCATATTGAAAGCGTAAACCAAAACTAATGTTGCGTATAAAATCCCTATGCTCGTCCATTCTTTTTTAAAGGTAATAATTTTTTGCTCTTTTGCAAATGCAGCAAACACGCCCTTGAGTGAATGAAGCCTTATTTTTATTTAGGCAACCATATCATGGATCAGCTCGAAATGTAAAAACAAAAACTATGCGCTTTTGGGTCGAGGTACAAAGAACAACAACACAAATCCGATCACAAAAAATGAGATCAATGCCAAAACAGATTGGCGCATGCTTCCGGTAATCCCTTCAATTAAACCAAAGCTGAAAGTACCGATAACAATTCCAAACTTTTCGGCTACGTCGAAAAAGCTGAAGTAACTGGCATGATCATTTGTCTCCGGTAATAATTTAGAATAGGTACTGCGTGATAAAGCCTGTATTCCGCCCATTACCAAACCAACACTTGCAGCAACACAATAAAAATGAAAAGGAGAATGCACCAATAAAAACACACAGCCACATATTATGATCCAAATAAAGATAGCGATCAACAAGGCTTTAATGTTACCTATCTTACTTGAGATAAACGAGAATAAGAACGAACCGGCTACTCCAAGGAACTGAATCAAAAGTATACTTACGATCAAAGCTGTTTTTTTATAATCAGGGTTAGGCCAATCAATTTCTTTTGCCGCAAAAAGAGTAGCCATGTACATTACGGTTTGCACACCCATGTTGTAAAAAAAATAAGAACGCAAAAATCGTTTTAAAGGGATCTGTGTCTTTAATTCCTTGAACACATGCAGTAATTCTTTAAAGCCTTTGGTTAAGGGATTTCCTTCCGATGTTTTTCCGCTTGGGTGTCCTTTTGGTAAGTACCGAAGTGTGTATTGCGCAAAACCGAACCACCAGATAGCCACAGATACGAAAGCATAATAAGCCGGATAAAAATTCTCACCGCCTGCAGCTTTTGCTTTACTCCCCAAAGTGATCATTACAATATTAAAAATAAGTAAGATGCTGCTACCGATATACCCCAAAGCAAAACCACGTGCACTTACTCTATCCTGACTCTCAATACTTGCTATTTCAGG
>JANYIQ010000154.1 GCA_025362575.1 Bacteroidia bacterium | reverse complement strand
GGTTTGCCAAACACTCCGGTTATGGACATGGAAATTTCTCCAATTTCACCGACAAAAATTACAATTGCAACTTTTGGTCGGGGAGTATATCAGGCAGATATTGTTCCAAGTCCGCTGCCTCCTGTTAGTGCATTCAATTTTGGCGGAATAACTTGCAGTGCCACTTCTACCCTGGCATTCAATGATATCTCTACCAATTCTCCAACAAGCTGGAGTTGGTCGGTTACACCTGCTACAGGAGTAACTATCAATACACCATCGTCACAAAACCCAAGCATCTCATTTTCAAATTTTGGAACCTACTCAGTTTCCATGAAAGCAAATAATGGTTTTGGCGCAGGAAGTTTAACTACAAAAACACTCACATTAGCACCTCCCGTTATCGGCGCTTCATCAACAGCATCATTTATCTGTTCAGGTCAATCAGTAATACTCATCGGTTCCGGTGCTAGCACGTATACCTGGCAACCCGGCAATTTAAATGGCGCCGTGGTAGGTTATACGCCTGTTGCAACTCAAATTTACACAGTTACCGCTACTGATGCTTTGGGGTGCATTGGAAGCAGCACCTTAAGCGTAATTGTGGGCTGCACCGGAGTAATAGCATACTCTAATAGTGAATTTACCTACAATGTATTTCCAAATCCTACTTACGATAAGTTAAACATTATCATTAATGTAGATAAACCTACTGATTTTGATATTGAAATCACAGATGTATCGGGTAAACTAATTTTAAAACAAGGAACCCGTTTTTCTGCTGATAAAACGGAAAATCAATTTAATGTTTCTTCTCTTTCCAATGGAGTTTACTTTCTAAAACTGGTTTCTTCCGAAGTCGCTTCACAAGCTATAAAAATAATAAAACAGTAAAATCAGAAAACGAATATTAAATAGTACTTAACGAATACTTAAATTAAACAAGCGAATATTTATTAACTATGGTCCCCATTATTGAATGAGTTAATTTTAATAAACTAAAGAAAAAACCTAAACGTTATGAAAACAACTTTACAATCACTCGCAATCGCTTTATTAGGCATGTTCTCAGTAACCGGCCTGCAAGCACAATCTGCCTGTTTCCTTCCGCAGGTAACTTATACAACAGGTAACGCACCTGTAGGAACAACCGTTGGAGATTTTAATGGTGACGGCAAGCCCGATATAGCAGCTACCAGTCAGCTAGGCAGCGTTAGTGTTTTACTTGGCCTGGGCACAGGAAATTTTGTTGCAGGCGTAACATATGCGGCAGGAACACAACCATACGGTATTACAAATGCAGATTTTAACGGAGACGGGAAATTGGATCTGGCAGTAGCCAATATTGGTGCCCCAAATGTAAGTATCTTTTTAGGTAATGGACTTGGTGCTTTTGGAGCCCCAACCAATTATACTGTCATGGCTAACTCCCGTTCAATTGCTGCAGGAGATTTTAACGGCGATACTAAATTGGATCTTGCGGTTATCGCACCAATTACAAACAGTGTAACACTTCTATTTGGTACCGGTACAGGAAGTTTTGGTCCGGCTACTAATTTTTCTCTTGGCGCTTCAACATCTCCTTACGGTTTAGATGTTGCTGACGTGAACAATGACGGTAAACTGGATATTGTTACAGCTAATAATGGAAATGCAAGTGTATCTATTTTATTGGGCAACGGTTTAGGAGCTTTTCCAACTACAAATACATGTGTAGCGGGTTCAGGCCCATACGGTGTTTCGATACTGGATCTAAACAATGACGGCAAGCTCGATATTGGAGTAGCTAATAACACTAGTGCAACTGTTTCATCACTGATCGGAAATGGCACAGGAAGTTTTATTAGTACCGGAACCATTACAGTTGGTTCTGCACCAAAAGGGATTGCTAAAGGTGATTTTAATTCAGATGGAAAAAAGGATCTGGTAACAATTAATGCCGGTGGTAATAACGTAACCGTATTACTTTCCAATGGTCTTGGTGGCTTCCTTACTTCTACAGTTGCTGTTGGACCAGCACCAAATGCCTTATCAACCGGTGATTTTAATTTAGATGGTAAAACGGATATTGTTTCGGCAAACCAGGCTGGAGCAAATGTTTCTGTTTTAATTAACAACGCTCCAACAGTTAGCGTAGTTACATCGGCACCATTATTATGTACAGGCCAAAGTGCAACCCTTACCGCATCAGGCGCTAGTACTTATACATGGAACACAGGCGCAACCGGAGCAACTGTTGCATATAGTCCAACTGTAACAACAAGCTACACTGTAACCGGAAGCAGTGCTTTAGGTTGTCAGGGTGGTGCCATGTTTACACAAACTGTTTCGGCATGCTTAGGTGTTCAACAATTAGGTTTTAAAAACTCAGATATGACCGTTTATCCAAATCCATTCAACAAGCAAACTGCTTTGCATCTTCAGATCAATTCGGGAAGCAATGTACAGATCAGTTTATATAATTCTTTAGGTCAGAAGATCTCATCTATTGAAAATAAACATTTAGAAGCAGGTGCTTATACTTATGACGTGAATATTGAGGGCAAAGGAATATACTTTGTAGCTACAAGCATCAACGGTGTTACAAGCACGCAGAAAATAGTAAGTATAGATTAGAGATATCTTTATTCTCCTTGTATTTAAAGGCCTTCCAGAATTGGAAGGCCTTTTATTTTGGATAAAATTCGAACATTTGAACAGGATTTTTTTAATTCTTTTATTATTGCTATATTGGTGATACCATTTTTATGAAAAAACACTTATTTCTCTATATTATAATTATTACCACTGGTTTTCTTTCAGCACAAACTAAAAATGTTGCCAAACAAGATATTGAGTTTCAAAGTGCAACTTCCGATACATTAAAGATCACAATTCTTCATAAAATAGGTATTCAGATCTTAGAATCTGACCCTGAAAAAGCACTTAAAAGATTTAACGAGGCTCTTGCATTAGCCAAAAACATCAATAACAAAGAAAAAATTGCTTACTCCTACTCCTATATTGGATTAACTTACCGTAGGATTAACGATTACCCACAGTCAATTAAAGCTCATGAATCTGCAATAAAAATAGCCGAAGAAATTAAGGTTAAAAAGCTCTTGGCCTTTTGTTATGGTAATATCAGCAAAACTTACCGCGACCTCAATGAAAAAGTGCAATGTTTCGACTTCGCCATCCGTTCACTAAAACTTTATGAGGCACTAAAAGATGTGTCGGGTATTGCTAATATGCGTGCGAACATGGGTACTGCTCACTTTTATCAAAAAGACCTTAAACAAGCTCTAGAAAATTTCGAAATTGCTCTTAAGTTATATCAATCCATAAATGACAGTTTAAATTTAGCCTTAGTGTATGATAATCTTACCTCCGTTAACACAGAGAAAGGTAAAAACGAAGAAGCACTTAAATATGCCCAAACGGCACTTAAAATAAGAGAATTAATAAAGGATACTATTGGTTTGTCACATTCTTACTTCAGTCTTGGTAACCTAATGCTTCCAAAAGAAAATTATAAAGCTGCCATTAGATATTATGAAGATGCGATAAAAATTTGCGAGAAGAGTCATAATAAACGGTTACTTGGTCACATTTATATTATTACTGCACATGCTTATTACTTAATGAATGATTATAAAAATTCGGAAAAATACATCAATTTGGGCTTGCCAATTGCGAGAGAAGTCAAAGCACACGAAACTTTAGTTTTCGCTTTTTATTTGTATACCATGATATCTGAAAAGCAAAAAGATTTTGAGGGCGCTTACGAAGCCTATAAAGTTCAAATGGCATACACTGATTCTTTGAATTCAACCGCCAAAGCTGAGCAAATAACAGAAATGCAAACAAAGTATGAAACCGAAAAGAAGGAAAAAGAGATCGAACTTCTTAGGCAAAACACTCAAATTTTAACTCAAAAAAATCAAATTCAGGAACTAGACATTCGTCAAAAATGGTACTTTATAATTGGTTTGATCGCCTCACTGGCCCTAATTGCAATGATAGCTGTTTTAGTTGTGAATCAAAATAAGCTAAAAGCTAATCAGACTAAGATCGAAATTGAACAGAAACTTTTCCGTTCGCAAATGAATCCGCACTTCATTTTTAATTCCCTGATCGCCATTCAGAATTATGTTTATAAACACGAGCCTTCAGAAGTAGCTAATTACATTTCAAATTTTGCCAAATTAATGCGAATGATCTTGGAGAATTCAAGAAAAGAATCCGTTAGTATTGAGAAGGAAATAAGTCTGATCAAATATTATCTCGAATTACAACAATTAAGATTTCCTGAGAAGTTCTCTTACATTGTAAATGTTGGGACAGAAATTGACACCGAATCCATTCTAATTCCTCCCATGTTATCGCAGCCTATCATTGAAAATGCAATTGAGCACGGCATCATGAGTAAAAAAGATGGTAATGGAAAGATCGAGATAACTTTTGTTCAAAAAGGTCAATTCATTGAATTATCAATAAAAGATAATGGAATTGGAAGAGAGAGTTCCGGGAATCTTAAATCGAACAATAACATTAAACATGAATCGCTTGCTACCACCATCACCGAAGAAAGATTATCACTTCTTAATAAAAAAAGCAAACAAAAATTTTCAATTGAGATCATTGACCTCAAGAATCCTGATGGTAGTTCTGCAGGAACAGAAGTTGTATTAAGAATGCCGGAATTATAAAAGATATATTTATGCTAAAAGTTGTAATCATAGACGATGAACCAAATGCCCGCGAAGTAATTGAAAATACATTACTGGCTACCTGCAAAAATGTAGAAGTTGTTGGCCGTGGTGATTCCGTGAAAACGGGAATGGAGACAATTACTCAACATGACCCTGACATTGTCTTGCTTGATGTTCAGATGCCCGATGGTACCGGATTCGACCTTTTATCAAAACTGCCGGAAATTAATTTCAAAGTTATTTTTATTACCGCGCATCAGGAATTTGCCCTGCAAGCCTTTAAGTTCAGTGCACTTGATTACATCCTGAAGCCGGTTGATTCTCAAGAATTATCTTCTGCCATCAAAAAAGCTGAAGAAACACTTGAGAATAATAACATTGATGTTAATATGAAAATTCTTTATGATAATTTAAAGAATAAATCCAAAGAATCGAAAAAACTGATCTTAAAAAGTCTTGAACAAATTCACGCTGTTAACGTAAAAGATATTATCCGTTGTGAATCCGAAGGAAATTACACACAGTTCATTTTAAATGACGGCCGAAAATTACTTGTGACAAAGATCTTAAAGGAATACGATGAAATGCTTCAGCAATACAATTTTTTCAGAGTACACCAATCGCATTTGATCAATATCGATTATTTTGAAACCTATAAAAAGGCAGATGGCGGTGAAATAATCATGCAGGATAAATCGGTTATACCTCTTGCCTCAAGAAAAAAAGAAGCTTTTCTAAAACTGCTTTCGAGTTTATAAAGATCTAAACACGGATCCCAATTATAAGCACATCATCTACCTGCTCCGCTTCGCCTTTCCAGTCGTCAAAAGCCTTATCCAGGATATTCTGCTGCTCGCTCATGTTTTTGCCATTCACTGCAACCAGAAGTTCTTTCATTTGTTTTTTCGATAATTTTCTGTCTTGTTTGCCGCCAAGCTGATCGGCATATCCATCACTAAAAATATAAAGTGCATCACCTTCTTTTAATTCCATGGAGTGGTTTGTAAATGGAATTAATTCTTTTACAACATGAACACCGATCGGAAAAAGATCTGCCTCCACTTCCTTTACTGCTCCATCTCTTAAAAGATATAAAGGATTAAATGCACCGGCAAACTGAACATATCGGTTATTATTTTCAAAATAGAGTAAAGCAATATCCATGCCATCTAAACTTTCCGAATCTGCAGTATTCTGATTAAGCGATTTTATTATCATTTCACGGAGCTGATTCAGTATCTGCGCAGGTGTAATAGCTTTATTCACATTTACGATCTCATTCAGAAAGGCGTGCCCTATCATGCTCATAAATCCGGCAGGAACGCCATGTCCGGTGCAATCAGCCACTGCAAGGAAAATCCCGTTCTTGGTCTCTTTATAAAAATAAAAATCGCCGCTTACAATATCCTTGGGTTTTGATAAAATAAAAATGTCCTTTAGTTTCTCTTCTATTTTTTCTTTCGGAACCAGAATGGCATCCTGAATAGTACGCGCATACAAAATACTATCTGTAATGTCTTTGTTTTTTTTCTCGAGCAGTTTTTCCTGTTCTTTTCGGAAAGTAATGTCCTGAAGGATCCCTGAATTTCTCAAAAGGTTAGCACTTTCATCAAAAATTGGTGATGATTTTTCTTCGATCCATCTGACCGCGCCGTCAAGTATTATTCGGTACTCAATATCATATGCAACACCGGAATCGATCTTCACATTGGCATCCTTTACTAATTGAAGGTCATCTTTGTGAACAATGATCTTTGAGCTTTTACCTTCATAAAAATACTTAGGAGATAACCCAAGAATATCGGTACAGTTAGGACTAATATATTCATATCTTTTCTCTACAATATTATATAAGTAAAAAACATCGTTAATGGTTTCTGTTATTTGCTTGAACTTTCTTTCGCTGTCGGCTAGGGTTCTATACGCCATTTCAATTTCGCGGTTACTGGAATCAAGTTCGTTGTTTATCTTTTGTTTTTGCTTATAACCCTTATATAAAAGCAAAGTAAGCATAAGAACAATGATGAAGCCCAGGAAGAATGCATTACGCAAAGCTGTTTGTTTGTCGGTTTTTGCTTTTTCCGTTGCTATTTCAAGGTCTTTTAAAAGTAATTTTTCTGTTTCACGTTCTATTTCAAGATCATGTTTCATTCCTGAAAGCGTATAATCATAGCTCGTAGCCTTTTTTTTGAGTGTGTCATTGTACAACATACTTATCACAAAATAGTCGTTAGCGTGTTTATTATCGCCGAGCGAATTGTAACATAAAGCGATGGCTTTAGAAATGTCGAATAGAACATCCGTTTTATTAGCTTTTGCTTTACATAACTCAAAAGCGCGAAGCTGATATTTAAGCGCGTTCTTATAATCTTTAAATCGTTTCGCATAATCGTTACCGAGCACATTACTCAGGTATACAATATTCTCCACATCTCCTATTTTTTCTGCCATCTTCAGGCCTTTCAGTCTTAATTCAAATCCTTTTGAATTGTTACCCAAGGCATCATACATTCTTGAGGTCTCATTAAGTGAGGCAGCAATTTCCGTTTCAGAGCCTTTCTTTTCACGGATCTTCAAACTTCTCAGATAATATTCCAAAGCGGTTTCGTTGCTTTTTTTTGTTGGATCAGAAACACCTTCAAAAATATTGCCAATGGCGCTTAATGCGTATGCTGCCGAAACTTCGTCGCCGGTTTCTTCACACATCTTTAAACTCTTCTCGTAATAATCCTTTGCTTTAAAAGGTTCGCGCGGCCTGTAAATGAAACCAATGTATCGATAATCATTCTTGAGGATCTTTTTATCACCCAGCTCCTCAGCTAATTTAACTGACTTAATCAGGTAACTCAATGAAACGTCTTCTTTTCCGGCAAAATAATACCAGCGACCAATATCCAGAAGCGATTGAGCAATTCCGGTCTTATAGTCGATACGATGAGCGATCTCAAGTGCTTTCATGGCATAGTGAACAGAATCTTTGAGCTGATACAGGCGGTGAAGAACCTGAACCTTTATGCTGTCTTTTACACCACTATTCAAAACTGCAGCTAATGAATCAGCTCCATTTTGCTGGGCCATTTGCTTGCCGCAAAATAAAATAAAAACAAAATATAGAATGTGTTTTTTCAAAAGCTAATCCAGTTCAACCTGCTCGATGGGCAAATTTATGATCTTAGAATATTTTGTAGCGTCGTCCATGCTGTCTTCATCATCCTTTTGATGATACCATTTAATGACTAACTTTTTATCTTTTTGAATAACGCTCTTGCATTTTTCAAAGAATGTAAATAATAATTTACTGAATACTGAATTTATGTATTCCAGCTGAAGTTCGACTGTTGTAAGAGGTTTAGGATTGAGAAGATATTCATCCAGCCAGATGTCAATTTGTTTATAGAACAGGGTTATGTCATTCGCATTGGCTCTACCTTTGATCTTTAAAACTCCTGTGGCTGAACTAAAATTTATTTCGGGTGTTCCCTGCCTGCTTTCTATAATTAGATCTCCCATACTGTTTCGTTTTTAGTGCTTATAGATGAAATGTGCTTTAAATATAGTGAAAATTAGCTCCAACAATGCACTTGCGGGATAAAAACGGGAGATTTATTCGTTTTCAGCCCAAACCTTATTTTAATCTTAAACCTCACTGTTTACCGACCTTTAAAGTCAAATTGAGTATGGGAATGCGCTGAAAATCATTAAATAATTAAAATAAGTACTACTTTCGTTATATGTCCCAAATAATGGGCAGAGAAAAGCAATAAACATGTACAAAAAATAAACCATGAGACAATTTGTTATTGATCTACTGACTAAAAATCTGCCAAAAACATATTACTATCATGGTGTAGAACATACCTTAAATGTTACTGATAAAGTAATTGAAATTGGCAATTATGAAAAATGCAGCAAGGAGGAAATACGACTGCTGACTGCAGCAGCTTTATGGCACGACACCGGCTTTATAAGAATTTACGCTCATAATGAAGAAGTAGGATGTGAATTTGCCCGAAAGCATTTACCTGAATTTGGGTACAACGATCCTGAAATTAAAACGATCTGCGAATTAATAATGGCCACTAAAACTCCTCAGAAACCGAATAACAAACTTGAAGAAATAATATGTGATGCGGACCTTGAATATTTAGGAACAGAGCATGTTGAGAGAATATCTAATGCGCTTTTTGAGGAGTTGCGGGCAAATGATCCGACCTTAACAAAAGAAAAATGGAATACCATGCAAATATCTTTTCTTAAAAAACATAACTATTTCACAAACTACTGCAAACAGAACAGAAACCCTTCCAAATTAAATTATCTTGATCGCTTGATTAAGAACAGCAGTAACTAAGCTCTGTTTCAATTGGGTTTTCGGATTTCCAGACAACTATTCCTTTCCAAGCCTGTTCAAACTCTTCTCAATATACTTTTCCGGAGTTATTAAAGCCCGCTGTATACGTCTTGCATACATGATACTGTCAATGATCTCTCTTTGCTTTTCCTCAATGATATGTTTTTGTTCTTCGGTTTCTTTATTCTTGATCTCA
>JANYIQ010000124.1 GCA_025362575.1 Bacteroidia bacterium | reverse complement strand
AAGAAATGGTGAAAACAATATTCCGCGCAAACCTGTATAAGTTCGGGGCGCTGTTCCAAGATCGTTTAAATTTAAATGGTAATGATTGTCAAGAAAAAATACGGCCCATGCAATCGCTAAAAAACAAAGCGGAAAAAAACTGATCCTGAATAATTGTTTTGCTAAATAATTCTTTGCCATACAATTTAGCTATTGCAAAATGTATGCCGCAAATTTTAGTTGGTTTTGCCGGGATACACTTTTAATGCTTCCTGCAAACAAAGCATGGAGTTTTTTAAGTCCTCAATGTTCAATACATAAGCCAAGCGCACTTCATTGATCCCTGCTCCGGGCGTAGAGTAGAAGCCTGTAGCAGGCGCAAGCATAATGGTTTTATTATTGTAATTGAATTCTTCTAATAACCACTGACAAAATTTATCGGCATTGTCAATTGGCAAACGGGCTATGCAATAAAAGGCGCCGCTTGGTTTCGGACAAAAAACTCCCGGAATCTTATTTAAAGCTTCAATTACGTAATCTCTGCGGGCAATGTATTCAGTTTTTACACCTTCAAAGTACTCTTTTGGCGTATCCAAGGCAGCTTCTGCGCCAATTTGTCCGTAACTTGGCGGACTCAATCTCGCCTGAGCAAAACGTAAAGCCGCATTCATGATCTCTTTATTTTTGCTAATAATTGCTCCAATTCTTGCTCCGCATGCACTGTAACGTTTAGAGATGGAATCTAACAGGATAACATTATTTTCGACGCCGCTTAAATGCATTACCGAAACGTATTCTTTACCATCGTAACAGAATTCGCGATACACTTCATCACTTAACAAGAACAGATCGTGTTTCTTAACTAATTCTTTTAATGCCTCCAGTTCTGCTTTGGTATATAAATATCCGGTTGGATTTCCGGGATTGCAGATCATTATTCCTTTTGTTTTAGGAGTAATTAATTTCTCAAATTCAGAAATAGGAGGTAGGGCAAAACCGTTTTCAATTGTGCTGCGAACCGGTTTCACAATAACATCAGCCGATTTAGAGAAACCATTGTAGTTTGCATAAAATGGCTCGGGAATAATTATTTCATCACCGGGATTAAAACAGGTCATCATTGCAATTTGGATGGCTTCTGAACCACCACAAGTGATAATGACATCTGTAAAATCAATATTGATGTTGTAAGACTGATAATATTTACACAGTTTTTTGCGGTAGCTTTCGTTTCCGGCGCTGTGGCTGTATTCCAGAACTTTGAAATCTGCCGTTTTCACAGCGTTTAAAAACGTTGCAGGCGTTTCAATATCGGGCTGACCAATATTTAAATGATATATTTTTACTCCTCTTTTTTTAGCAGCTTCCGCAAAAGGAACTAATTTACGAATTGGGGATGCCGGCATTTCTCCGGCTTTTTTTGAAATTGTTGGCATGGGTAGGAATTAAAAAAAGAATAAAGATACAAAATTTAGTTTCACCTTGTCGTTCATTAAATGTAAATAAATATTGAAAGAATTCCCCTCCGATCCTTAATTAAAGCTTATATTTGAAGGTTATTTTTTTATGGAAGTAGAACAACAGGTTGTAGAGCCAAAACAGTTATATCCTTTTCAAGCAGAAGCTGTAGAAAACATTTTTACTCGTTTAACTGAGTTACCGCCCAACGCAAATTTGCTTTTTCAATTACCTACAGGTGGTGGAAAAACGATCATTTTTTCGGAAATAGCCCGTCGTTATATAAAGAAATATAATCGCAAAGTGCTGATCTTAACTCATCGCATCGAGTTAAGTAAGCAAACTTCAGATGTATTGGGTGATCTTGGAATTAAGAATAAAGTAATTAACTCTGAAGTTAAGAATCTTCCAAGTCAAAGCGATTTTCAGTGTTTTACAGCTTTAGTTGAAACATTGAATAACCGTTTACAGGAAAACGATCAGTTCTTAGAAGATATTGGATTGGTTATTGTGGATGAGGCTCACAACAATTCATTCCGTAAAATTTTCCATTATTTTCAGGATATAAATATTTTGGGTGTAACTGCTACACCTTTAAGCAGCAATAAAAAATTACCGCTTTATCAAACGTACGCCGATCTAATAGTTGGGCAAAGTATTCCTGTGCTAATAGAGCAAGGCTATTTATGCGAAGGCTTAACCTATTCTTATGATGTGAATTTAAGTTCGCTGCGTATCGGTTCAAATGGTGAATTCACAGTTGGATCGCATGAGTTATTATATACTCAGGCTATGATGCAAAGCAAGCTGGTAGAGGCTTACGAAGAAGTAGCAAAAGGAACTAAGACCTTAATTTTTAACGCCGGTATTTTAACCAGCCGCGCGGTTTATGAATTATTTAAAAAGAAAGGTTATCCCGTAAGGCATTTAGATAGTACATTCAGCGATAAAGACCGCGCCGAAACTTTAGATTGGTTTCGCAATACACCAAATGGAATTTTATCATCGGTAAGTATCTTAACAACCGGTTTTGATGAACCCGCTGTTGAAACCATCATGCTTAACCGCGCCACAAAATCATTAACGCTTTATCATCAGATGATCGGTCGTGGTAGTCGTGTATTACCAACCAAAAAGCAATTTAAGATCTTAGATCTTGGAAATAATTCACGCCGTTTTAATTTATGGCAATACCCCATTGATTGGAAACACGTTTTTGCAGCTCCGCATTTATATTTAGAGCATCGTTATAAAGATGAGTGGGATTATGAACTGGAGAATGATTATGAGATGCCTCCTGAAATTAAGGAACGTTTTTTAAATTCATCAGCCGAATCATTCATTGTGCGCGATCGTTACATGATGTCGTTACGTAAAGGATTAAAACCACAAATTGTATTGGAAGAATCCTTACAAGATCACTTTGCGCGAATTAAAGACAATGCCGGCGATTTTGAAGAAGCATTCGAACTATTTAACTTATTAAGCGAAGAAATGAAATACCGCATTAAGCAATTCGGTAAATGCATTAACGCTACCAATAATTATACCGACTGGCAGTACCAGAGCTACTCAAGCAAATTAAGAAGAAATTTAATTACTTTCTTTGCCGAAACCGACGAGTCAGAAGACTAAATGAACTTAAGAACCCTATACAAAGTAACGGGAACAATTTCGCTTATTGCAGGACTTGCCGCCAGTCTTTGTGTAATGGATATTAAGCTGATGTTCTTAGGATTAGTCTTTGCCATTCTTGGTTTCATCACTTCAGGTATCAGTGTTTTTTTAAATACTAAATACGAGTTCACGGAATCTAAATTCATTATTGCTTACATCGGAATGATCTTTTCTTCAATTCCGGTATTAGTTTTAATGTTCCTTATTTTCAGGCATAAATGAAAACAGTAGCAAAATATTTTTCGCTTGTGAAATTCAGTCATACTGTTTTTGCTTTGCCTTTTGCGATCATTGGTTTTTGTTTGGCGATCTATTCGGGCAATGCTGAATTCAGTTTACGGAAATTGTTTCTTGTTCTTTTGTGCATGGTATTCGCGCGTAGTGCTGCCATGGCTTTTAACCGGTATATCGACAGAAAATTCGACGCTAAGAATCCGCGCACTGCCATTCGCGAAATTCCGTCCGGACACATTTCAGAGAATGCAGCTTTAGTATTTGTTATTTTATCTTCACTTTCATTTGTTGTTTGTTCTTATTTGATAAACAGTTTGTGTTTTTATTTATCACCTGTTGCACTGGCGGTTGTATTGGGATATAGTTATACCAAGCGCTTCACACCATTATGCCACCTGGTATTAGGTTTAGGTTTAAGTTTAGCGCCTATTGGTGCTTATTTGGCATTAACCGAAAGATTCGATCTTTTACCTTTTATCTTTTCGGGAATTGTTTTTTTCTGGGTAAGCGGCTTCGATATTATTTATGCTTTACAAGATGAAGAGTTTGATCGCAGTCAGAATTTAAAATCAATACCTGTATTTTTGGGCACTGTAAAAGCACTTCGTTTG
>JANYIQ010000115.1 GCA_025362575.1 Bacteroidia bacterium | reverse complement strand
TGTTTGTTCCTTGAATAAATTGCATATTCAAAGATAAGTTCAATCAATTTTAATAGATGATTTTCTTTGAAAAATAACAAACAATTCGCTGTGAGTTTTTAGACAGTTTGACGGTTTCGGGGCTTGCGTTCGGCGGGCTTTCGGAGCTTCACCTGTCTAAACGCGCCCAAGTTTATTTATTGCTTAATGTTTCTATTCCCTCCTCCGCCCGCTGACGCAATTGCCCCGTGTTACCACCCGTTTTTTTAACCTTTGCTTTTTCCGCCGTCGCTTTTTTGTCCGCCGACTGCTCAAGTTTTAGACGATATTTTTTGTCTGAGAAATTGTCGTTAACATGAAAAGTTAAAGTACATTGGTCTTTAAATGTTAGTTCTCTTATGCGAGGCTTTTTTGTTTGGTTACCGATTTTATTTGTATCAATATTTTTTATCTCTTGACCGATTGGCGAAACTTCAGTCATAAATTCAAATTGTGAAAATGTATGCTCGTTAGCTTCAAGAGTGTTCGGCAATTTGTCAAACGTATTATAAAAGTCTTCAACGGAAAGAGTCAATTCTTTAAGCCAATCACTCCATTGATTTATTTCGTAGTCTTTTGAACTCATTTTTTTATATTCCACGTTATGCAGTTTAATATTCCGCCTTCTTTCGCAACTTCATTACTGTCAACCGTTGCAATGTGCTGTCCTTTGAAAACTGTTTCAAATATTTTTACTGCTTTGTTGTCGTCTTTGTGTTTAAATGTAGGAATAATTACCGCTTGTTTCATTTGCAGATAATTTAAATAAATTCCTTCGGCTGTGTTTTTTGGATTGTACGGAATTTCTGTCCAGTCAAGACCTGCGTTGTGCAAAGCCATTCGGAACGATCTTTGAAATTCGGGTTTTTCTTTGGAATAATCATTTATAAGAACTCTGTCGCTGTCAATGAAACGAACCATGCCGTCTGCGTGTCCTGTGAAATCAGATTTGTCCCAAGGAACGAAAAACAATTTATCAATTTCCAAAGTGTCTTTGAGTTGTTTGATTAATTCCTTTTCGCTGATAGAAGAATTTTCTTTGAAAACTTTATCGCACATTATTACCTTGTCGCCTGACCGAATTACATTACCACCGTCAACGATTAATTTTGATTGCTTTGGTGTTACACCGATTGTTTTACAAATGCTATCAACAGCGGAGATTGTTTTTTGTCCGGTTTTAGTCTTTAAATAATCTGGGGCATATACGAATTGAACAAATTTGTCTTTGGTAATTTGAATAGGCATAAAGTCGACCGCCCAAATGTCTTTTGTATTTGGGAGAAACTCAAACTTTATTTTGCAATTATTCAATACGTTTTCAAAGCGTTGAAAGAATGTCGGTTGCTTTTTCGGTAAGCAGTCGGCTAAATAAAGTAAGTTTGTTTCGTTGTCAGTTACCATAATTTAAAAAGCTACTCCATTCTTCTTGTTTATCTGCTCGGTAAAATCTTGCTGGTGTTGTTAAATATTGAAAATGAATTTTCTTTTCTTCGCAGAATTGTCGAACCTTTTCGATTTCCGTTTTCATTTTTGGGATATCAGAGAAAGTTTTTCTTGTAAAGCAAACTCTTTTAATATTCTTTAATTTTTCAATTTCAGAAATTACATTTCTCCATTCTGAAACTCGGCTGTCGAGATAGCCGTCGTAATAATTTGCAACTTCATCAACCGTTACAGAAGAAATGATGTCAATGAAGCCTATTTTTTGTCGCTCAATAAATGCAAGTTTTTCTTCTTTTGAGTTCCCTTTTAAATTACTCTCACCAAAGGCAGTCGGAATAAGAGTCCACAAATGGTTGCGCTGTCTGCCGTAGAAGAAGTCGGCTTTATTGTCCGATGTCTCAGGATTGAAAGTGCCAATTATCAGGGTTTCTGCCCGAGGATTTATTTTGTTGTCGAGGAACCGATGTTTAATTACTGTCATATTCGTGGTCGTCCTAAAAATGGGTGGTAACTAGCTTATACCAGCCATAAAATGGCGCTTATCTTCTAGTTATAACAAGATGGCGAATGTTTTGGAGGTATATTTCTTTTGTAAGATCTTCATTTTCTACTTCATTGCATTGATCTTCTCTATCAATTCAGATGTAGATTTATAATCTTCGGGGGTTTGTTTTTCAGATTTAGCATAACGAATGGCTTTGTTAGCGGTTTCTAAAGCAAGATCTTTTTTACCGTTTTTATAAAGTACAGAAGCATAGGTATCTAAATTAGCATAACCCATGTCCAATTCTGTCGATCTCTTCGACCATTCTTCGGCTTTTGTTAAAGCGGCTTTATCTGTTACATGCTCATAAAAATTCCAGGCAATGCTGTTCAATGTATGCGATTCTTTTAAATAATAGGCGTCCACATTTTCAACTGCTAATTTAGAATAAGCTGCCCAGTCGTTTTTCTTTTGTGCCAATCGCATATCGGCATCCAATAATACTTGCTTACCATTGGCGGTGTTCAATGCAGCCACATTTGCTTTGGTAGCATTGTATTTAGCTTCATCAATGGTTTTCCCTTTCATGGCTTCGTATAAAGAAGCGCGGCAAACGTTATCAATTTTTGTGTTCACTTCTTTTTCGGTATACAAAGCATCAAATTTAGATCTGTTGGCAATTAAATATTTGAATTCTTTCGAATCAATGTTATTGCTAAAGTCACGTATCATTTCCCAATTTTCTTTTGAGCTCAAATTCTCTTCTTTTTGCATGGCAAAGTAATCGTTAACTGCAGTGCCTGCATCTAAACAAGTACTTTGTACCGCACGAATGTATTTAATAATTGCTTCCGGGTTTTTTCTTCTGGCTTCGTAATCTGCTTTAATGAAACTGAAATTCTGTTTCGGGTCTTTTGCGGCTTCACCTAAGGCAATAAAATCCTTTGTTGGCATTGAGCCTGCCACGCGGTGTTGTAAAGCGCCGTTGCCATCTACAAATAAAAGAGTAGGGTAGCAGCTTACCTGATATAGTTTAGCGAGTTCAACGCCTTCGCCTTTTTCCATGTCAATTTTTGCATTCACAAAATTCTTATTATAATAATCAGCAGCTGTGTCGTTGGTAAAAATATTTGTGGCCATCCATTTGCAGGGTCCGCACCAAGTGGTATAAGCATCAATAAAGATCAGTTTATTTTCTTTTAAAGCTTTTGCTTTTATTTCTGCAAATGTTCCGTGCTCAAATGCAATGCTACGATTTTGTGCCTTGGTGCTTAAAATAAAAAGACTTAATACTGCTAATGCTAATTTTTTCATATGAATGAGTTTGTTTACCAAATTTAATGAAAAAAGCTTAGAGTTTATTGAATTTTTTAACCACGGAGGCACAGAGAGCACAGAGTTACACAGAGGTGTTTTTTTTATGGGTGGGTACAGAAGAGGTAACCACGGAGGCACAGACCTACCAGCCAGTGGGCAGGGGGCACAGAGTTTCACTGAGAAAGCCCTGTGCTTAGTTTTCCTTATTATTTTCCCTACTTTTGTTCCATGGAACTTTTCAGCGACGAATACTTTATGAACGAGGCCTTAAAGGAAGCGCAAAAAGCTTTTGAGGCCGACGAAGTGCCTGTAGGAGCTGTAATTGTAGCCAACAACAAAATAATAGCCCGTGGTCATAATTTAACCGAACGCCTGAACGATGTTACCGCCCATGCCGAAATGCAGGCCATTACATCTGCTGCAAATGCGATTGGCGGAAAATATTTAGTGGATTGCACTTTGTATGTTACACTTGAACCTTGTGCCATGTGCGCCGGAGCGCTTAATTGGAGTCAGATTACAAAGGTTGTTTACGGGGCTTCTGATGCAAAACGTGGTTTTTCAATGGTACAACCCGGATTGCTTCATCCAAAAACAATAATTGTTTCGGGTATTCACGAACAGGCTTGTTCGGAGATCGTAAAAAAATTCTTTAAAGAAAAAAGAGATAAATAGCAATTCAACAGGCCACCCCTCCGGGGTTTAATTTATTCCAATCATTATCATTCTACAAACAGTCATCCCTCCGGGATTATTCTGCTATCCCTATAGAAATCGAGGTTGCAATAACATCTGCGGTCACGACGCGTCGTGACTGCGAAACCATCAGCGTGCATTTGCGTGAAATTTTTCTATAAACAGGTCATAGCAAGAACATCTGCGGTCATCCGCGAAACCATCAGCGTGAAACAAGCTTTATAAACTCATTTTTATTACAAGATCAACTAATCTGTTGCTGTATCCCCACTCATTGTCATACCACCCTATCACCTTCACAAGGTTCCCTACAATACTTGTAAACTCCGCATCAAACACAACGCTGTGTGCATTGCCTACAACGTCAACCGATACAATTGGATCTTCAGTATATTCCATGATACCTTTAAGATCTGAATTAGCAGAGTTTTTAAAGGCTAGATTAATTTCTTCAACGGTTGGAATTTGATCTAACACGCAGGTAATGTCGGTTAACGAACCATCGGGCACCGGCACACGCATGCCACAACCACCGATCTTCCCGTCAAGGTCAGGAAAAATTTTGGTCAGTGCTTTTGCAGCACCGGTTGTAGTTGGAATAATGCTCATGGCTGCTGCACGGGCACGGCGCAGATCTTTATGCGGCGCATCGTGTATGCGTTGATCTCCTGTATAAGAGTGTACGGTTGTAACATAGGCATCTAAAATTCCCCATTGATGCAAAACTTTTAGCATTGGTGCCGAACAGTTTGTAGTGCAGGATGCATTTGAAATAATAGTGTCGCTTTTTAAAAGCAACTCATCGTTAACGCCTAACACAATTGTTTTTATGGCATCATCGGTTGGTGGTGCAGATAAAAGAACTTTTTTGGCTCCTGCTACAATGTGTTTATTGGCACTGAGCTTATCTAAAAAATGCCCGGTAGATTCGATTACAATATCAACCCCCAATTCTTTCCAGGGCAGTAAGGATGGGTCTTTTGATGATACTACTTTTATTTTTTTTTCGTCGATGATAATATGATCAGCATCAAAACTTATTGTTTTTTTATAGATGCGATGTACCGAATCGTACTTCAGTAAATGCGCGAGTGTTTTTGTATCGGTAAGGTCGTTAATGGCAACGATCTCTATTTGCGGATGATCGAAGGCAATTCTGAAAAAGCAGCGACCAATTCTGCCGAAGCCGTTTATGGCAATTTTAATCTTGTTCATTTAAGTTATAGTATAAATAAAGTTTTTTATCGAAGGGTGTTTTTTTCTCGGTTTTGAAATTGTAAAAGTAATAGTTTTCGCCTTGTTTCATTACAATATTTTCGTCTTTCAGATAATATAAACGATCTGCTTCAACAGCAGTTTCTTTTTTTGTTTTGTGTTCCAGAATAACGTACGAAATTTTTGGTTCGTAAAGTTTAAAGATCATACAATCCCTAAAGGCATAATCTACGTGGCGGGCAGAGGAGGCCTGTTTAACACCCTTGTAGTTGTAAACATCATCTGAACCATTATATTTTGCACCGGCCGTACAGCAAATGATAAGCGAATCGTACATATTGATCTGTATCTTGGAATAAATGGCAGGAGTAATTGCTTTTTCATTCTCATCAATTAAACTCAAAAATGTTTGCCCGGTCTTGTCTTTTGTTTCTACAACAAAAAAAACAGGACACTTGGTAAATTGAATGTTATCATAACCGCTGTGTGTAATTTGCTTTCCGGTTTTATTGAACAGATATACTTTGTTATCGTGCATGATCTTAAAAAAACTGCTTGCCAGCAAATATTCTTTTGCGAAGCGTTGTTGATTGGCAAAATCAGTAATTGGTAAAGCACCGGTGGGTGTATTCAGTACAATTTTTTTGTTTTCGGGATTGATGTAAGAAAAATCATAGATCTTTTTTACTTCTTTGGTAAGCGGATTGATGAAATTCTTTTTGGCATTTAGATTTGCTACCAATGCAACCTGTTGTGTTGCATCAAAACCAAAAGTAGTGTCGTATTGAGGTTCAATAACAATTGCTTCGCCCTGTTTGAACCCCCATTTTCTATTTTCGCCCCTAAAGGCAATGATGTGTTGAGAAAAAGCAATGCAAGTTCCAGTAACGAACAGGATCGATAAAAATCTTTTAAATGCCTTAGAATGGCTCACCTTGCATAAGTTGAATTAAATAAAGATACAAAATACTACGCAAAAAGCCTAATTCGTCAGCTTAAGATCTAATCCGCTTGTAAAAACGGATATTTGTAATCTACAGCCGGTACAAAAGTTTCTTTTATTGTACGTGGAGAAACCCAGCGCAGTAAATTCACTTTTGCTCCTGCTTTGTCGTTGGTTCCGCTTCCGCGAGCACCGCCAAATGGCTGCTGACCAACCACTGCACCTGTACATTTATCGTTAATGTAAAAGTTACCTGCGGAGTGCTGTAATTTTTTTGTAGCTAATTCAATGGCATAACGGTCTTGTGCCAGAATTGCTCCGGTTAACGCATAAATAGATGTACTGTCAACTATCTCCAAAGTTTCTTCGAACTTATTTTCATCGTAAACAAAAAGCGTTAATACAGGACCAAATAATTCTTCGCACATGGTTACATACTTAGGATCTTTGGTAACGATAATTGTTGGTTCAATGAAATAACCTTTACTCTTGTCGTAATTACCACCGGCAATAATTTCAACATTACTGTCTTTTTTGGCAGCGTCAATATATTTTGCAAGCTTGTCAAAACTTTTTTCGTCGATCACAGCATTGATGAAATTCGTGAAATCTTCGGTTGGTCCCATTTTCATGGATTTAAGATCGGCTTGTAGTTGTGATTTAATTTCATTCCATAAATTACTTGGTATATAAGCACGCGAACAGGCTGAACATTTTTGTCCCTGATACTCAAAAGCACCGCGGCTGATAGCAGTAGATACAGCTTTAGCATCAGCAGACTTATGAGCCATGATAAAATCTTTTCCGCCGGTCTCTCCAACAATTTTAGGATAGGATCTGTATTTACTGATATTGCTTCCGATAGCTTGCCAAATGGTTTGAAATACTTCGGTTGAGCCTGTAAAATGTATTCCTGCAAAATCGCGATGACCAAAGATCACATCGGCAGCATCAGGACCGCTTGGGTAAATTAAATTAATTACGCCATCAGGTACACCTGCTTTTTTGAAGATCTCCATTAATACATTGGCGCTGTATACTTGGGTATTACTTGGTTTCCAAACAACAACATTACCCATCATGGCACAGCTCGTCGGTAAATTACCGGCAATTGCGGTGAAGTTAAACGGTGTTAATGCATAAACAAATCCTTCAAGCGGTCGCCACTCTAAGCGATTCCAAACTCCGGGAGAAGAGATCGGCTGATCGGAATAAATTTCCGTCATGTACTGAACGTTGAAACGTAAGAAGTCGATGATCTCGCAAGCGCTGTCAATTTCGGCCTGAAAAGCATTTTTGCTTTGTCCGAG
>JANYIQ010000111.1 GCA_025362575.1 Bacteroidia bacterium | reverse complement strand
CGCAGGGTATATTAAACCTCCGCGAACAGGAAGCCCGCTACGAGATCAGTTTAGAGACTTACACCAAAAAAATTCAGATCGAATCACGCATCATTGCGGATATGGTAGATAACCAGATCATACCTTCGGCTTTAACGTATCAAAAAAATCTGATCGATAACGTGAGTGGTTTAAAAGCAATTTTTTCTGATGCTGATTTCAAAAAAACATCTGCTACCCAGATCGAATTGATAAAAGAAATTTCGGAAAGAGTTGCAGTTATTAAAAAGGCAGCCGACGACATGACAGAAGCACGCAAGAATGCAAACAATTTAGATTCAGCAAAAAAACAGGCTCATGCTTATTGCGAAAAAGTAAAACCATTCTTTGAAACAATACGTTATAATGTGGATAAGCTTGAAGGCATTGTTGATGATGCCACCTGGCCATTACCAAAATATCGTGAGATGTTATACTTAAGATAATATCTGATCAAATAAAAAAAGGCCGTTTCAAATTGAAGCGGCCTTTTTTGCTTTTGGAAACTTGGTTAAGGAATAAGCCTTGGCCCGATAGCTATCGGGATGCCGAAGAGCTGGGCTTTTTGTTTCATCAATCGCTAAACCGCCGGACCTTTTATTGAATGGAGCTTTGAGAGTTTGGAAAAAATGGCTATATTTAATATCGTTAATAGGACAATAAAATCACCCTATCGCAACATATGTATGTTGCATTAGTGCCATAAAATTGCTCCTATAAGCAAGTTAGCGGTCATTGGGAAATAGCATCAGCTTTAACTACATAATCAATGAAAACAGTATTATTTATTCTGACATTTCTAATTTCTCATTTACTAAATTACGGACAACTGTCCGATACGATTAGAGACTCGCGTGATGGCAAAGTATATAAAACAATTAAAATTGGCACACAAACATGGATGGCAGAAAATCTTGCATATAAATCTGCTAGTGGAGCTTGGTCATATAATAACAATGACAGCAATTTAGCAACATACGGCTACCTCTATACCTGGGATGGAGCAAACGATGCGTGTCCTTCTGGTTGGCACTTACCAAATGATGATGAATGGAAGACATTGGAGAAATTCTTAGGAATGATAGAAACCGAAGCTAATGCATCGGGATCTCGAGGTGAAAATGCCAATACTGGAGGGAAATTAAAAGCCATTTCAGGCTGGGTAAATAATAATAAAGCAACAGACGAATTTGGTTTTGCCGCTTTACCGGGAGGAAATTATAGTTCAAATCAGAACGAATTTTATTTTATAGGTCAAAATGCAATGTTTTGGACAAGCACACCTATTAAGAATGAGTTTGCTTGGTATCGAGATCTCCATAATGATGATGGTAAAGTTTTTAGGGGGTTCAGAAGTAAGAAGCTTGCCTTTTCAGTTAGATGCATTAAAAATTAATCTCCCAACGTACCGCTAACCTGGGTTTGGCAAAAGTGGGGCATTAGTACTAGGCTGAACATTTGTACTTTCTATTAGCTTTTGTACTAAATTTGGCTTTAGTAATTTCTAAACCCCACCTTCGCCAAGCCCCGAAACCTTTAGCGTTAAGTGGTGGGACATTCTCGCAGACAAAATTATTTTTCTATCTCAACACTTTTTAACAGTAGAGTATAATCCCCTTTGTCTGCTGCCTTAAGCGCCGAAATGTATTCTCGTCGACCTTTATTGTCATTTAATAAGTCAGAATATACCCAAGACAGTGGGTCTTTTTTATAAATTTTTTCTAGTATCATGTCTGCAACGATCCTTGAGTGTCTTCCATTTCCGTTTGGATAACAATGTATTTGAACTAGCTTGTGATGGAAACGAAGTGCAGCTTCTGTTGGATCCCAAGTATTGTTACTGATCCAAAATAAAGCATCTTCATTTAATTTTTTTCTCTCGACGGCAATTTCGCTTGGCTTTACACCAATGTTAGTTTCTTTCATTCTCCGGCTTCCGGCCCATTTCCATACATTACCTAACATTTTTGCATGTAGCAAGTCTTGAAATTCCACGGAAAATAATTTTGCAGACTGAATGGATTTTAATGATAGTAGCCACTGAAACGCATCTTCAATATTATTCTGTTCCACTTCATCCAACTGCTTTCTGGTGGTAATATGTTTTGGAATTATTAAATCTAATTCTTCTTGCGATAGTTCTGTGTCACCTTCTTTTGGCTCTAATTCTAATCCCATATATTTTTCGGCAAGTTTCGTACTATTTCTTCAGCACGATCTTCAATTGCTTTTTTAAGTTTTTTACCACTAATTTTTTGATCCTCTAATTCCATTTGCCTAGAAGTTCTCATCACAATTTTTGTTGCCAATTTTATTGCCTTCTGTTCTATCATTTTTTCCAGAGTGGCTTCGTGTACAAATCCATATACTAATTTCAACTCCATTGCCGCACCCATTTCCTTTAGTTTATTTATAGTAATCTTCCCTTCTTCTTCTCTTTTTTCCAGAGCTAAAATAGCTTGTGGTGAACTTTTTAATTTTTCTGCGAGTTGAGAAGCTGTCATTGACAAAGATGTTCTTATAGTATTAATCCAGCCTTTCTTTGGCACACTTCCGGTCTTTTTAAACCCTTCTAACTGTTCATCAATTTGGCTTATCTGCAATTTTTTGTTTTTATATTTCATAACTATTTGATTTACAATATTTTAATTATTTAATAATAAACATATACATTGTAAATGTACAAAAATAAACAATATATACATTGTTTTTATAATATCATTTTAAATATATAAATTGTAATACACATTAAAAAAAAACTTATAAGTTGTTAAATAAAGGGAATCAGTCAATGACTTTAACTCTTTCCTAATTTACAAAACCGCCAACTTCTTAAACCCGCGAAACATTATTCCAAATGGACAGGGCTCTTAACTTTCAAACCTTCTAACTTTCAAACTTTGAACTTCTATAAGCCCATGCAATCAAAACAAACTGCAATGGTATTCTAAGAATAGCGATCCACAATGGTTTTGTGCTATTGTTTAAAAAATCAATGAGCATTTGTACGTGCACGATCATAAACACCAAGAGCATGGCAATGATCAAATACGCTGCTACTTTTCGCCACGATTCTTTCAGTAACATCAAACCAAAAGCAATTTCGCATAAGCCGCTTAAATAGGTTAAAAAAGAATGTGCAGGCAAATAAGTTGGAATGATTTTATCATAAAAATCGGGAATGATAAAATGAAAAATGCCTGCTATTGTATACAGCAGGCACATCGTATAAAGAGATGCTTTTTGTAGTCTAACTTCCGTTATCCTGAGTACTTCGACTTCGCTCTGCATAAACTATGCCGAAGGACTAACCTTTAACTTTTACCATGCTCTGCGCCATTTTCACAGCTTCGTATAGGTTAACAATGGCTCCGGTTTTACTTAATTCCTCAAATTCTACCAACTGATCTTTTGTACCCGGCCTGATCACTTTCGATTCCTTATAATTAGCACGGCTTGATTTTACAAGGATCTTTTTAATTTGTTCAGGTGTTAACTCAGGGTAATACGATTTTAAAACAGCCGCCACACCTGCAACTACAGGCGTTGCCATACTTGTACCACTGGCGTCTTTGTATTTACCCTCGGGCGCTGTTGAGTAAATATCAACTCCCGGTGAAAAAATATCAACTGTTTTTTTTCCGTAATTACTAAATGGGGCGGCAATTTTTTCGTTGTCTTGCCAGCTTAATGCACCAATATCCATAAAATTAGTGGCCGATTTTTTACTGTTCTCGAATTTTTTGCAAGGAAAATGTATTTCCTCATCAATATCTTTTCCGTCATTACCTGCTGCATGAATCAATAGCACCCCTTTGCTTTGCGCATATTTAACGGCATCATCCACAACTTTTTTGTCCCAACTGTACTTTTTGCCGAAACTCATATTCAAAATTTTAGCACCGTTATCAACAGCATAACGAATGGCGTTAGCTATGTCTTTATCACGCTCATCGCCATTTGGAACGCAACGTACTGCCATTATCTTTACATCATTAGCTACACCATCAATTCCAATTCCGTTACCTCTTGTGGCGGCTATAATTCCGGCAACATGCGTTCCGTGAAAGCTGAATGGCCCTTTACAATCTGCATTTCCGTAAATATGCTCACTGCTATTATTATAATCATCTCCTACAATGCTGCGCGGATCGAAATCAGTATTCAGTGAAAAATTAACCATGCTCTCAAAATGCTCTACCGCTCCACTTATCTCTTCCATTATACCCGGCAGATCTGCCTCAGAGTAATTAGTAAGCATGTTTGTCATGTAAAACTTAGCCTGTTTGCCTTTCTGGTCCTTAGGTTCGAATTTTTTGATCGTTATCAGATTAAGTTTTTCAATACCCTGCTCTTTCAGGTTGCTCGTTACCAAGTCGCGAGCCTCTAAAATAAATTTGTATTGGTTAAGCGACGATTCATTTTCCTGTTTTTGCTTTTCGTAATCGGCTTTAACAGTGTTGTACAATTCAAATTCCTTTTTTTCTTGTTTGCCATTAAGGTCTTTCTCGGTCTTTCCTTCGTATTTAGGTTTGTAAGCTCTGTATATTCTAACAGATTCTAAATTATCTTTCTCAACATTCTTGCCGTCTTTTCCGCCGATAAAATTCCAACCGTGAATATCATCAATGTAACCATTCTTATCATCATCAATTCCGTTTCCGGGAATTTCTCCGGGGTTTGTCCACATTACATCTTTCAGATCTTCATGTGTGTAATCAACACCACTGTCTAATACACCAACAATAATGGTGGTCGATCGTTTATCTTTCAGCAACTCTTTGTAAGTACGCTCAGTACTTACGCCGTTAATTTTATCATTTGTGGGATCAAGGTTGAACCAATTTTGAGGAGCTTTGGCGGCAGTACCTTGCGAAAACGAAAGTGTTGAAATTAATAAGGCAAGGGGGACAAGAATTTTTTTCATAGTTAAATTATATACATTAAAGTTAAATAAATAATACATAATTACGCTCTTAGTAAAGCATTTGCTTAACAATAATTATCAAATTCACGCAATTTGGGTGAGATAAAAGAAGGATGGATGAACCGCGTTGCGGCAGGGATGGCAGCGACAGCCTTAGTTTGCGAAACAAATTATGCCGTTGCAGCGAGGAGGCGAACCCTTAGGGAAGCCACCGCAGCGCTTGCCCTGCCGTAGTGCAACGAAGGAGGGCTCAGGCATTTTGTTTTGCAAGCTAAGCTAAAGCGAACAGCCCGTAAAGCCGCCCAAATAAAAACAAAGAAAATTAAGGTCAGATATTAACTCGCCATTTGTGCCACTGCTTGTATCACATCGTGCTTGGTAATAATATGAACATTACCGGCAAGATCTTTTACAAGAACAGCGTTGTTATCGCGCGTGATCAGTTTCGATACATCTTCGATCGGAGTTAATTCAGGTACAAAAGGGAAAGCCGGCTGCATGACCGATTCAATTTTCTTATTTTTCAGATCATTACTTTCGATCAATTTAGAAAATAAAAAATTATCGTTCAAAGATCCAACGAATTCTTTTCCGCTTGTAACAGGCAATTGAGAGATGCTGTATTTATTCATCAAACTTAAAGCTTCAGCAACGGTTGCCTGAGAATCAACAGTCAATAATTTTTGGTTTTTGTGCGATGCAATAAGATCCAATGCTTTTGGTTTTTTAATTTCAAGGAATCCGCGGTCACGCATCCAATCGTCGTTAAACATTTTACCTAAATAACGTGTTCCGTGATCGTGGAAAATAACTACTACCAGGTCTCCTTTTTTGAACATTGGCGCCATTTGAACCAAACCTGCCATGGCCGAACCAGCGCTGTTTCCGGCAAAAATGCCTTCTTCGCGGGTAATACGGCGAGTCATAATTGCAGCTTCCTTATCGGTTACTTTTTCAAAATGATCTATGGTATTAAAATCTACGTTCTGCGGTAAAAAATCTTCGCCAATACCTTCAGTGATGTAAGGGTAAATTTCGTTCTTATCAAGAATTCCGGTTTCCTTATATTTTTTAAATACCGAACCGTAGGTATCAATTCCTAAAATTTTAATGTTTGGATTTTTTTCTTTCAAATATTTTCCGGTACCGCAAATTGTTCCGCCGGTACCTACTCCAACCACAAGGTGCGTAACCTTTCCGTCTGTTTGATCCCATATTTCAGGACCGGTTTGTTCGTAATGCGCTTGAGTGTTGCTTAAATTATCGTACTGATTCGGCTTCCATGAATTAGGAACTTCTTTTATTAAACGTGACGAAACTGAATAATACGATTTAGGATCTTCGGGGTCAACATCAGTTGGGCAAACAATAACATCGGCGCCAAAAGCGCGCAATGCATCTACTTTTTCTTTACTTTGTTTATCGGTGGTTGTAAAAATACATTTGTATCCTTTGATAATGGCTGCAATGGCCAGGCCCATGCCTGTATTACCGGAAGTACCTTCAATAATTGTTCCGCCAGGTTTCAAACGCCCGTCCTTTTCGGCATCTTCTACCATTTTAAGCGCCATGCGATCCTTAATGGAATTACCGGGATTAAACGTTTCTACTTTTGCGTAAACGTCGCAAGGCAAACTTTTAGTAATGTTATTGATCTTTACAAGAGGTGTATTACCAATGGTTTCGAGAATATTTTTGCAGGTTTTCATAAGTATTCTATTTGCGTTTTTTTGTAGTATGGAATACCTTTTTCTTCAATAATTACTTTTGAAATAAAGGGTATCTCCTCTTAATTTTAAATAGGTTGTAAAGATAAAAAATTAGCACTCATTTTAAACCTTATAATTATAAAGGTTTACAAACACTTTAGAGTCGTTTTTTGCTTTTTATATCTTGAAATCGTATATTTATGGGACTATGAAAAAACTTTTTAGCCTGCTTTTTTTTCTAAGTGCATTAACCCAGTTAAATGCCCAAGAATGGACAAAGAACATCACTAGATCCGATCCGAATTTCTATGAGATGCAAAAAGCATTTAACGAGTATTACGAAACACATATTTCAAGTTGGGAAGCTGATGACGATTACAAGGCCTTTAAACGCTGGGAAAGTTTCATGGAGCCCCGTGTTTATCCTACAGGTGAGTTCGCAAATGCCAATGCTACTTGGGAAGCACTGAATTACCTTAAACAAAACTCCAACAAAACCACAGGCACAGCTGCCGCAACTGCATCATGGTCTGCATTAGGTCCACAATTCACTTCTGCAGGCTTAGCAGGCATCGGGCGGGTTGACTGTATAAAGTTTGCGCCAACCAACACTGCAACAGTTTGGATCGGAACTGCTGGTGGTGGTTTATGGAAATCGATTAACTCGGGCAATAACTGGACAGACATGAGCACTAATCTTCCGAACTTAAGTGTAGCTGACATTGCCATTCATCCTACAAAACCCGACACCATGTTCATTGCCACCGGCGATGGGTTTGGATATGCGGTAGGTTCCATTTTCTGGGGAGGTACGTATTCAACCGGTGTAATGAAATCAACCGACGGCGGACTTACCTGGATTCAAACACCATTAAGCTATACAGTGAGTCAAAAACACATTGTGAACCGTTTACTCATTCATCCTAACAATCCAGATACTTTATTGGCGATTGGTACCGATGGAATTAACAGAAGTGTTAATGGCGGTACAACATGGACAAAAGTAAAATCAGGAAGGTTTTATGATATTGATTTTAACGCATTCAACCCTGATATTGTTTATGCGGTAAGAGACAGTGTTTTTTATTCTATTAACGGTGGAGCCACATGGACAGTAATGCCAACATCTCCCAAGTTTTCGGGAAGAGTAGCTATTGAAACCACTCCGGCAAAAGACAGTGTGATCTATGTAATGGATCAAACAAAAAAATGCATGAAAAGTTTAGATGGAGGAACCACCTGGACCTCCATTACCATTACAGGCTTAACGCTTTATGGGTATTACGACAATATTCTTTCGGTATCACCAATAAATTATAACGAAGTTTATGCGGCCGGCAATAACATGGTTAAAACCACCAATGGAGGAACTACCTGGACTTCAGTTGCTACATCGGGCATTCACGTTGATCATCATGTTGTTGAATACGTTCCCGGGACAAGTACAATTTATGGCGGTAATGACGGAGGAATTTACCGATCTACTAACGGTGGAACAGCATGGACAAATTTCACTTCAGGATTACAGATCACACAATTTTACAGGATAGGAAGTGCTGCAACAAATTCAAATGTAATTTATGGAGGAGCGCAAGATAACGGAACCAATCGTTACGTTTCGGGAACATGGGCAAGCGTTGGTGGTGGCGATGGCATGGAATGCCTGGTAGATTATACAAATTCAAACATTGTTTACACCTCTTCGCAGAATGGTGTATTCTCAAGATCAACAAACGGCGGAGCTTCTTTCTCGAGCATTAGCACCGGTGGAGGTGCCTGGACCTCACCAATGGTGATGGATCCAACGGTAAACACAACCTTATATTTTGGAGGAAAAGAAGTTCGTAAATCCGTTAACAGCGGCGGAACTTTTACCGATATTTCTACTAACTTAACAGGAAGCGTTAACATTGTTGCTTTAGCAGTTGCAAAATCAAATGCCAATTATATTTATGCAGCAAAGTCAAATGGCATTTATGTTACAACCAATGGTGGAACAAGCTGGACAACCATTAATGCAGGTTTACCTTTAGGCACAAATGCCATAACATACATTTGCATTTCGGGCTCTAATCCGGCTACAGCCTGGGTAACTTTATCGGGTTATACGGCCGGACAAAAAGTTTATAAAACTACAAATGCCGGAGCTACTTGGACAAACGTGTCGGGCACATTACCAAATATACCGGCTAACTGTATTGTTTATGATGACAATTCTTTGAACGACGGCGTTTATTTAGGAACCGACTTAGGAGTTTATTATATGGATAATACAAGCGGCGGCTGGAGTGCATTTAGCACCGGCTTACCAAATGTAATGGTGTATGAGCTAGAAATAAATTATCTTGGCAACACCTTAATTGCAGCTACCTACGGAAGAGGTATCTGGCAAACCCCTTTACCGGTAGTGATCACCACGGGTGTAAAAAAGATAGAATCAGCGAGTACGATCAGTTTATATCCGAATCCGAATAACGGTGTATTTAATTTAGATGTGAATTCAACCAAAGGTTCAACAGCGGTTAACATTGAAGTTTATAGTTTACTCGGCGATAAAGTTTTCTCGTTAAGAGATGATTCTGCCATTTCACAACATTATCAGATCGATCTCAGTAAATATTCAGCGGGTGTTTACATTGTAAACATAAATACCGGTTTCGAAAGCAAGACTGAGCGAATTGTAATTAACAAATAACACAAAACCATGATAACAGTTGAAACAAGCATTAATGCGCCCATTGAAAAAGTTTGGGCCTATTGGAACGAGCCTGAACACATTATGAACTGGTACTTTGCTGCCGATACCTGGCATGCACCTGCAGCGGAAAATGATCTGAAAGTAAATGGCAAATTTAAAACCGTAATGGCTGCAAAGGATGGCAGTTTTGGTTTTGATTTTGAAGGTACCTATACAAACATTCAGCAAAATAAATTGATAGAATATGTTTTGGCTGATGAACGTAAAGTAAAGATCACATTCTCAAATTCGGGTGAAGGAACACAGATCATTGAAAGTTTTGATCCGGAAAGCATAAACTCGCACGAACTTCAAAAAAGCGGTTGGCAGGCCATACTAAATAATTTCAAAAAGTATACCGAGGCCAATTAGCTTAAAAAAATGCAATATAAAACCGGGCTAACAGCCATTTTTAACTGCTCGCTCGAAAGAGCTTTTAAAACCCCAATGCTTTGCGATGTAACAAAAGTACATACCGGTTATGGCCCTATGACCCGCTGTGTAAGCGTTAGCCAAGACAAAACATGGGGACAAATTGGCGGAAGCAGAAGAGTTTTAATGGAACCAAATTTTTTCTTTAAAGAAGGGCAGGAAGCCCTTGACGTTGTTTTAGAAAGAGTAGAAAACAAATACTGGAAAATAGAGATCCGCGATTTTAAGTATGCCAGTTTAGGCTTCGAAAAATTTCAGGGCGAATGGTACACCAAAGAAAATAAGAACGGAAGCGTTGAAGTGATCTACGTTTACACATTGTTTTCTAATAAAATATTGGCCTACCCTTTTCACTGGCTTTTTACAAAATTGTTTTGGCGAAACTACATGAAGCATGCAATGCACCAAATTCAGGAACTTGCTTATAATAATGAGCCCTATGTGCAGCGTTAAAAGCCAGAAAAAAAAGGATATTTTTGCAATCGGTAAAAGAGCCTGATAATTTTTATATATTTATATAAACTTAGCCATTTACAATTGATTGTAATTAATTGCAGATGACTTTGTGGGGATTAGCGATTAGTTACCAGCAATTATGACAAGACGTAACAACATAATAATACTCATTAGCCTTTTGACACATTTGACAGCTTTTTCTCAATGTATCGACAAGGCAAAAATTACGTATGGCGGTGATTGGGCGTTTGTAGACTTTATTCATCGTTGTCCGACATACAATTTTGCTTTTGACGGTGACACATCGAAAAATTGGAATGTGTTAACTGACCCTATTGACATCAAACAAGCACCGCCTGAAGTTTTATTATTTAAGCAGGGAGTAGAAAAGAAAATAATTGAATACTCTAGTGCCGACTTTTTTTCCAAAATAAAATTCAATTCAGTGGAAGTTGTTTATCCTGACAGGTTGAAATACTTTAAAGATAGTGGGCGACAAGACGTAACTTTGAAATATTGCAAAGCGAAATATTTTTTCTACTACGAATTTAAAATTGACCCTTTATCTACGTATCACATCGGCATCGCATTAGACAAAAAAGGAGAAATTATTAGCAAGTTCAATTTCCCTTCCAAAATTAATTATTCTCCACTTGACGAAAAATTTGACTACTGCAAGTTAATTGACATCGCAAGAAAATCACAACCCAAAATTGACCCAGTTGAGGACATCAAACTGGAGTTTGACAAAGAAACAAATCGATTTTATTGGCTATTGACACAGGAAATAGTTAATAGTAAAGAAGGAATAAACTATTTTAACCAAGTTCAAATTGACGCCTCTGATTTTAGAATCATTAGAAATATTACAGCAAGTGCACATATCATATACTGACAGAATAACTGCTGGTAACAGCAACTACGCTCCATTTTTTGCGTGTTAGTGCTCAAATGTGTAACTTGACAAAGCAAAAAACAGACGCGTAGTAGCAAACGTTACTGGCAATAGGGCGGACGAAACCAAGTAAACCGACAAAAACAAACGTATGGACAAATTAATTGGACAGCATAGAAAAGGGAATCCCAATGACAACTTTGGTTTCATTAAAAGTGCTACGACCACTAATCTTTTTATACATGACAAAGAGTTTAAAGATGACATTGACAGATTTGATGGTAGAGATGTTTATGTAACTTTTAGAATAAGGGCATCAAAAATTAAAAAAGGGAATAATGAAGGTTATGATGGTTGTTCTCTTGACTCAGAAACAGATACCGATTTCTTACTTGACAATCTAAATAAAAGAATTGAATTATTAGATTCGAGTTCCAAAAATTATGACGTTACAGAGCTTTGTAAAATCATTATCTCCAGACTCTCCAAAATCAATATTACAGAAGAACAAATAGGCTTTTTTAAAACGTTTTTTGAAGTAAATAATCTCGAAGAACTGGTTAAAAATAATTCGACCTCGTCTAAATTTTTGTTGATGAAGTTTGGACTTCAAACATTTTTCCCTAAAGAGTTTGAAAGCTTAGAGAACAAAATCAATGAGCTTCAAGAGGCAGAACTCTTAAGACAAATGGGATTTCAAGGTGCAGACAAGTACGATGCATTAACTGAAACCTTTTTTAACAATTTCTCTCAATTTGAAATTTTCTATAAAAAGTTTCCCCAAAATGTAAATAAGGAATTCATTTACAAAATTATTCTTGAAAGCGAAACCCTTCCATTTGATAAATCCTTCGAGTCAATAAAGAGGTTCGTTGAACTAATAAAAGAAAACGTTCCTACTATTAATGCTGAAAATGCATTCACTTTATTTTCAAATTTAAGCACGTCCAAAATTCGGCTATACCTTTGGCTTAATGATTTGACTGACGCATTCGACTTTGCTGAGTATAAAGAAAGTATTTGGAATTTAGAAAGGAAAGATCAATCCCGTTTCATTAAAAAAATGTTCTATTGGAAATCAAAAGGGAAAATCAATTTTACTCTTAACGACCTAAGTGAAATAAAGGTATTTAACATTGATTTCTTTAGGGAAGTAAAAAAACTCAACCGGAAATAGATTATATTAATTTAGATTTTAACGTATCCCTTTTATTTCATATCCTCAGAACCATATCCGACATTAAACAATTTGACAAAGACGTTTCTGGTAAAATATTTGAATATTTTCTTGAATACGTTAAGGATTACAAAGACATACAACATATCGACTTCTTTTATCCGAAGTGTAAAGGAAGAACTATTGGTGCAAAGAAAAAAGTAATAACTCCAGAGATTGGAGAATCAGGTGAAAATATAGAAGTTGAGTCAATTGAATTTAACTATTATCACCATAAAGACGATAAGCCTCTGCATCATAAATTTTGTGACGGACAACAAGACAAAAATAATAAATTAGGTTTCCCAGCAGACAAACCATATTCATGGTGTACGGGTCTGCCGTGTTTTGATCCATCGAGTTTCAAATTGGAGTTGAATGATGATTATAACGAATGGACTATAAAGGAATTTCTTCACATATTGGAAATTCCATATGAGCCTAATAACATTTCCTATCTTTTAGGTTATATCAATAAGGCAAATCTTTTAATTGACAGGTTGAAATGTAATGGTTGTAATAATTTAATGAGACCCTCCGGACAAAATAAATTTACTTATCATATAATAAACAATTTTCAATGTGCAACAGAGTCTTGTGCTGAGTTTAATAAAAAGGTGTATCTAAATCATTGTCTAAATAAAAATTGCGCGAATATCATTGACAGTCGAGCTTCAAAAAAATGTACACACGAAGGTTATGATAAGACCTGTGGCTGGTACATCTGCGACTCCTGCTATTCTTGTTGTGGCACAAATGTAATAACCAGAGTAATCGAACGTAAACAAGAAAATAATCAAACTTATAATTGCTCGCCTATTGGACATGACGAATTAAAGAAAACATTTTGTTACCATTGTGGGGACAAAATGAAATTGAACAAGGAATTCTATTTAGGCCAGCAAAAAATTATAAAGAGTTTAATAGATACACAACAAAAGAAATTTGTTGAGCACAAAGAAAATAAAAATGGATTTTGGCGCTTTAAATTAAATTTTAATGCTATTAATGCCAATCAGCGCGAGGATGGAATAATTAGATTGAATTCTAATGGCTTCAAATTATCCGAAAGCCGAACACAAAATCACATTTATTTTGTGGACCATTTAATTTCGATTGCTTTAAAATGTAATAATGTAGCATGCCAAACGAAGAAATATTTTCTCCGATCAAACCAGCAAAATGGAAAGCGTTTCATGACAAACACGACCATCTAAATGAATTAGTAAAGAAATTTTTTGAGACAGGCGAACTAAAATACATTGAAAATAACGAGGACACTCAACCGCCCAGCTTGTAACAGCACCTAAAAAAAATGGCGGGGAAAGTGCGAATAGAAACATTGTGCAACTAATAAACTTTGGTGGGCATAGACCGTTTAGTGTTCCAAAGCCGCCACTTCTTTTAGCTGCAAACCGTTAGTGGCAATAAGTGCGAATATGTGGATATTATTTAAAAATGCTGGTTAGACAAAAAACATTAATTACAATTTTATTCATTTTGACGTTAAACCTTAACGCTCAGGACAGCATAGTAAAAAGAAGATCGATAGGGCTTGGTATTA
Source organism: Bacteroidia bacterium (assembly GCA_025362575.1). Classification (GTDB taxonomy): domain Bacteria; phylum Bacteroidota; class Bacteroidia; order B-17B0; family Aurantibacillaceae; genus JAHEYG01. Next base: position 379 of record JANYIQ010000111.1, on the reverse strand, counting down.
GCATTTCTGGGGCAGAAAATGGGCCTTCATTTGCACAAACACTATATTTGTTTTACTAGGTCTAGGTTTTAAAATTTTTAATTTTTAATCAAGTAAGACTTAAGTTGAAACGAATCTAGATGGCACCTAAAGCCCCCGCTGGTCGGTGTCACGACTTGTCGTGATTGCTCCCGACCGCTATACTCTTTTTATTATCTTAATTAAGTCGTTCTGTAATCTCTCAATAACAAAAAACCCTGTCTCTTAAAAAAGAAACAGGGTTCGCGAAAAAAATAATTTTATTTTATTGTAAAAGCGCTCTCGAAATTACAATGCGTTGTACTTCGCTTGTTCCTTCATAGATCTGAGTGATCTTAGCATCGCGCATTAAACGCTCAAC
>JANYIQ010000109.1 GCA_025362575.1 Bacteroidia bacterium | reverse complement strand
CGTTTTAATTCGTATTTTTGTTTAAACAGTTAGTTTTTAGACAGACTGACGTTATAAGTAAGCTGGCGGACATCGTCGTCTAAAGACACAATACTTGAAGGCAAAATACGTTATACTAAAAACTAAATGACATGAAAACACTAATTTTACTTTCAGGACTAACAATTGCATCGTCCCTAAAAGGACAAACAACTGTTTATGCAGTTAACTCGGACGGCAAAATAGAAAAAAATAATTACGACTATTTCGAGAAATCAACCGGAAAAATATTTAAATGCATGCAATGTTCGCTAACTCTTAAGGACATAAAACCAGTTAATAACGCTGTAATTAAAATCGTAGACAATAAAGTATATGCTTGCGGCAAAAGAGCTCACTATGACGAAAAAGCTAAAATCTTCTCACTAGATTCCGTAGAAACGGAAACAGAAATTGGATATTTAACTTCTGACAAAAAAATAATCCATTTAAAAAATGGAATCGAAAGTGACAAAACAACCGCACCTTATATCAAAGACAATAAAATTTATACTTCCACAAATAAATTAATTAAGCAAATTGACGGTGAGGAAATTTACGGAGCAGCTTCATATTTATTAGCATTATAATTTTATTTGACATTTTTATCAGCAGACACCGACAGAAAAACCATGTGCGCCAGCCAACTTATAACAGCGCCTAAGCTCCATTTTTTGCGTGTTAGCGCTCAAATGCATAACTTGGACCAGCAAAAAACGGAAGCCTAGGCGCAAAACGTTAGGGCGCATTTTTAGACAGACGACAATGTTCACAGACAGTTCAGACATATATGATTTAGTTTATAGCTTCAAAGACTATGAAAAAGAATCTGCGGACATCATTCAGGTAATTAAATCTGCTCGACCTGAATGTAAAAGCATTCTTGACATCGGTTGCGGGACATCGGAACATCATAAATATTTAAGCAAATATTTTTCCATTGACGGAATTGACCTAAACGACAAATTTATCGTGACATCAAAGCAAAAAAATCCTTCTGGACATTACAGTGTTGCAAATATGAAACAGTTTGACCTAAACAAACAGTACGACGTTATTATTTGCTTGTTTAGTTCAATTGGTTATTTGCAAACTGTTGACGAAATTATTTCTGCTTTAAAATGTTTTAACAAGCACCTAAAACCAAACGGACTATTAATTGTTGAGCCATGGTTTAACAAAGACAACTGGCATAAAGGCAAAGTTCATATGATTGCGAGCGACAAAGAGGACATTAAAATTTGCCGAATGAATAGAAGTTATTTATCCGGTGACTTCTCAATATTAAATTTCCATTATTTAGTTGGTAATATGGACAAGGGAGTTCAACATTTCCAAGAAGAACACAAACTTCGGCTGACATCAAAAGAAGAAATGTTCAATGCTTTTAAACTTGCCGACCTTGACGTAACATTTGACGAAAAAGGTTTAATCGGACGTGGGATGTATTATGGAAATAAAAAAACGACGCCCTAACACCAAGCAAGCGTAATTTTTTGCGTGTTAACGCTCAAATGCATAACTTGGACAAGCAAAAAACTTACGCCTGCTTGGAAAACGTTACCAGTAATGTAAATAATGATGGGGGATTAGAGGAAAACGTATTCAATTTTATTAAATGGTCTACTGTTGGTATCAATAAATTTCCAAAAAAATCCTATGCTTATTTACTTCGGGCAAAAGCAAAATTTAAATTAGAAGATAATAGAGGTGCTATTTCTGATTTGAATGCTAACTTAAAAATTAACCCTTCAGATGGAGAGGCTCATTTTTTGCTCGGAAATGTACAAATATTTTTTGAGGAATATACTTCTGCTTTTAATCATATTAATCTTGCTATAAAACTTCTTACAAAGGAAAAGGATAAATATTTATTAAGCGAATCCTATATTTCCAGAGGGATGATAAAAATACATAGTTTGAATAATAAAGAAGGAGGTTGCATGATGTAAGCTCCCCAAAAATTAGGACCATTCAAAACTAAGATTTCTTATTGATTGCTACTAACACCAATACCCTCCTCCCAAAACCCCTACCCCAAGCCCACCATCTTTTGATTTTCAAGATCCCAAACTTTTAGTTTGAAACAAGCCATAACATCTTTGGGTTTTAAAGACGTACGTTTTGTAGTATGCAATTCAGGGATGGCATCCATCACTTCAGGTAAACGGTAAAAAGGAATGCGGGCATTGATGTGATGAATATGATGATAACCAATATTTGCAGTAGCCCACTTTAAAGGTGCGCTTAATTCCATGTAACTCGATGATTCCAGCGCAGCGCCTTCGTAAGTCCAATCTTCGTTACCCTTAAAGGTTGCACCCGGAAAATTATGCTGCGCATAAAATAAATAAGCTCCCATGGCTCCCGAAATAAAATGCGGGATAGCACATAACAGGATCCAGGTATGCCATCCTAAAAAATAGAACACAGCGAATTGATATGCAAAATGTACAATTAACGCTACAAGAGAATCAATGTGTTTACTGAAACGATTAATGATGGATTGAAAACACATGCCCCACATGAACGCAAAAATAAAACCAAAGGCAATTGTTAAAGGGTGCCGAATGAATAAATAATGTCTTTGCTCAGACTTAGAACTCTTCAAAAATTTTTGTTTTGAATAAATAGGGTAAGAACCAATGCTGGCGCTGTATAATTTAGAATTGTTCTTGTGATGGTAATCGTGACTTCTGCTCCAGATACCGGTTGGCGCCAGAACATAAAATCCAAAGATGGTAAATAAAATATCGGCTGCTTTTGACTTGTTAAGAATAGATTTATGCTGATGGTCGTGATAAATAACAAACAACCGCACAATTACAAATCCGGCTGCAATGCTGGAAAGCAATTTTAAGCTCCAGTGAAAATTGTGAATAGTTCCAAAAAGCAATGCGATCAAAATAAAAAGGGTGCTCAGGGTATAGTACCAGCTTTTAAACCGGTCTTCTTTCATAAAAGGCTTGGTAGCCAATATTAGTTGTTTGCCCTCTAACATGCGTAACAAATATACAAAAATTGTCGTCATTGCGAATGTGTTACTTCGTGCGGAGCGAACCTATCCTTCCGAGCGGAGCCGAGAGGAATGTTTCCAGCGGCGATGGCTCCAGAGCCACACTTCTGGCTGTTGCAGGATGTCTTTTTCTAGTTTTTTGGTGTGTAATTCAGAGATCTCGCCCTCTTTTGTGTTCTTGGGCTCTGCTACCAGAATTTCGGAATGCACTTCATAATAACCACGTTTTACACGATTAACGGTAACATATACCACCGGGTAATTTAATTTCTGCGCAATTTTTTCAGTGCCCCAAAACACAGGCGTATCCTGATTCAAAAAAGTGGTCCAGTATGCGCTTTCTGGCGCCGGTGTTTGATCGGCAATAAAAGCCGTGGCATTTGTTTCATTTCGGTTGCGTATCATTTCGCGCATGGTATCTTTCATGGCATATAATTTTGTACCGAAACGGGTGCGCATATTATAAATTAACTTATCGAATTGTTTGTTTGTTAAAGGATGATAGATCACATACAACTGCTGTTTGCAAGCCAGAGAAAAAGTGTTTCCTGCCCACTCCCAGTTACCAAAATGCCCCATTACAATGATGCAACTTTTTTTATCGGCATTTAGTTTTTCAAATAAAGCAATGGTCTCGGGTGTGAACTTACATCTCTTCTTAGCTTGTGCAGGTGTAATAGTAAGTGTTTTAAAGGTCTCTAAAAAAAGATCGCATAAGTATTTGAAGAATCTTTTTTCTATGATCTTTAATTCTTCATGTGTTTTATTTGGAAAAGAGTTTTTCAAATTCTCACGCACCACTTTTTTGCGGTAGCCTATAACATAATACATCAAAAAATAAAAGAAGTCGGATTTCAAATACAAAAGAGGAAATGGCAATATGGAAAGCAAATAAATAAATGGAAGAAAAATATAGAAAAGTATGGTTTTCATTGCGAACTAAAATTACGAAATGTTTAGGAGTTTTTTAAACCCATTTTTATTTGGGCTGGTCCTCCAAAAAACACTTTGCACAAAAAAAAGGCCGGAAATCAGATCCGGCCTTTAACACTAATTCTATTTTAAAATTACTCTTTTATCAATTTACCTCTGTTGATCACACCTTCATTATTTCTAATGCGGTAAGTATACATGCCCTGATTCAATTCAGTTGTATTGATGGTAGTTTGAGTAGTGCTTAATGTTTTCAGAACAACCAGTTTGCCTAAAGCATCATATATTTCAATAACGCTGTTGGTTGCATTTTCATTTAGTGTTACATTAATATATCCATTGTTCGGGTTTGGAAAAATATTTACTCCGCTGGCATTTGCAACAATTGGATCAATACCTGTACAAACCGAAACAACAGTTACAGAACTGCTGAAGCAACCGTAAGCTTGATAAGTTACAGTGAACGTTCCTGCAGTGTTAGGAGTGAATGAAGTAATTGAAACTGTACTTGTGTTCAATGTTAATTCTCCACCCGGAACTGCCGGCACTAAAGAACTTGAAGGAGCACCAACACAATATGCGCTTGCCAGTCCGCTAAACGATGCATTTAACGGAGTACCTGCATCCAATACGACCAATCGCGTTGAATCGCCGGGAGCCGCAGCAGAATATGTATCTAACTGTATGTAATAAGTAGAACCAGGAGTTAAACAGGCAGCATGTGTATATGAAGAAAATAATACGCCTCCATTAGCTGTGTAGTTAATATCATCATCATTTGCAGAGATCAATGTGTTGTTAGAAGCAGTTAAAAGATTTCCACAAGCTACGGCTTTCCAAATTGCTATTTGAGTATCCATATCCGGTGATTGAACAGTTACGTGACCCGAAGCAGGTGCAACAAATTTAAACCAGCGTGTGTTTTCAAGGGTACTTGTACACCATACAATGTTTGAGTTACAACTTCCGCTTCCGGGAGCAACTTCACCCGGCTGAACACCAAATCCTGCAAAAGGATATTTTACTGATGATGGCCCTAAGGTTAAAGTGATAGCAGAACAAACATCGTCGCCCGGAGCCGGAACAACAGTTACACTATAAGCAACTGCCGTAGTAGCGCTGCTGCAACCTGCAGAAGAAGCAACTGCAATATAATAAACTACACCACTCGGAGTGGAGTTGAAAGCAGAAGCAGCTGTAGTTGCATTTGCAATTGCAGTCCACGGACCGGTTGAAGAAGTACCTTGATACCACTGAATATTTCCTGCGGCAGGAGAAACGGTATAAGAATTAATTGTATTAACAGTTACAGTTGTTGGTCCGCTTATATTACCAGCAACAGGACCAGAGAACATGGTGATCTGTATTGGAGTTGAAGCCGAAGTGTTAGAACCGCATGCTACAATACACTGATAATAAACTGTTGCAATAATTGTTTGTGTTGTGGAAATATTTGTAGCAGTAGGTACAGAGGTCCATGTAATTCCATTTGGTGATGAATACCACTGGTAAGTTAAGCCGCCTGCAATAGTTGACCCGCTTAATGAAAGGTTAACCGAAGATCCTGAACATGCTAATGTAGAAGAAGCAGTAGTTGTTCCTGCATTTGGAGTTCCTGAACAACCAACTGCGGGAGAAATTGTAACAACGTAATCTTCAGTTTCACCTGAACCAAAAGTAGTACAAGCATCTGTTGAACCATTTGGATTTCCTGCACCACGCGAACGCACGCGCATTCCTGTTGGTCCGCTTAATGCAGCAATCGGAACCATAAAGCTCGCTGTTGAATAAATACCCGGAGTTGAGGTAAATGTTATCTGAGTGTGCTCAGATGGATCATAGGTTCCGCTTTGATCGTAATCGATCCAAAGTGATTCAATGTTATTGGCGGTAGTTTTAACTCCTATGGTGTAAGTAGCTCCAGCCATTAAAGTTCCGGTTGTTGAAGCTCCCGGAGAAAAATAGGTGTATGTTCCGTTTGTAACGTTATTGTTACACATTGAATTATTATTGATAGGTGTACTTAAAATTGAAACGTTATCAATATAATCTGAACCGCAACCACTACCACCTAAATTCAAATTACAATAGCATAAACTTGTAGGTAAATTCGGATTAACAGAAAGAACAGTTGTAGATGCAGTTTGTGCACTTACGGTACAAGTTACCGTCATCATATAATAGGTAAGCACAGTTAAAGATGGTGTAGTTAATGAAGTGGTATTTGCGCCTGAACCTCCAACTACAGGAGTCCAGCCGGTTAAACCATTTGGTGACTGCAGCCACTGATAAACTAAACCACTTGCTGCGGTTGTTCCTGTTGTGGTAAGAGCAGCTGTAGTGTTGGGACAAATTGAAAAAGACGCCGGAACAGAACCTGCAACAGGCATTCCTGCACATGCTGAAAGCGGAACAAAAATTGAAGTTACACGGCAGCTGTTCTGAACCAGACAAACCGTTGGACCTGATGCTGCAATGTGCATACGATACACACCCACCGAAGGTATGGCTGTGGCCAAAGGAGTAAAACCAAAAGCAAGAATGTTATTAGAAACATCCGTTACGGTAATATAATCCGTAGCGATATTTGAACTGAATGTAAAAGCACCTGTGGCATTAAACGTAATGTTATCATACTCACCGCCCCAGTTACAAGTTGTAACCTGCAAAGAGGTACCGGGTACTGAAGAACTTATAGTTCCGCTGGCGAAAAGAGTGGTGCTCACACATTGAGCATTCGCTGAATTGGTGAAAGCCAAGAATAGAATTGCAATAAGAGTAAAGATTTTTTTCATAGTTTAATATTAGGTTATTTTTTAAGTATCACTAAGATAATTCAAAATCATTTATGCTTTACGAGTATTTATTAAATACTTGTAATTCATACACTTATATTTAAAAAGAGGTATTAGATTTATATTAGAAAATACCAAAAAAATCATCTGTTTTTCCTTTATTTTTTTAATAAAAAAGGCCGCTTAGTTTCGTTTTAACAACGACAATAAGCGGCCTTGATCATTCAGAACAAACTAATTTATTCCTTAACAAGCTTTCCTTGTTTTACAATTCCCGAATTATTTTTAATACGGAAAGAATAAATTCCATTTGAAAGATGTGTTGTGGAAATTGTTGTTTGGTTCTGCAACAATTCTGTTGCCATTACTAATCTTCCTGTTGCATCATAAACTTCAATTGTATTTAATGAAGTTAGATCAGAGATCACAACATTGATAGATCCACTGTTTGGATTCGGATAAATAGATGCGCCGGCATTTCCTAAAACAGTTTCAATACCTGTACAAGCCGAAACTGATTGAGTTAGTGTTGTACTTGCTTTACATCCTGCAGCGCTTGATCCCGTAACAGTGTAAACAGTAGTAACAGAAGGGCTCACTGAAATAGAACTGGTGTTAGCACCTGTATTCCATGTGTAAGTTGCAGATGTACCTGTAGCAAATAAAATTGCCGATTGTCCAACACACAATAAAGTATTTGTTGTTGTTGCTCCAATTGCCGGTAGAGCGTTAACTGCTACTGAAATAGTTTGAGTATTATTACAACCTGCACCATTAGAACCGTCAACTGTATAAGTAGCATTAGCAGTCGGAGTTACAACAATTGAGTTTGCAGAAGCGCCAGTGCTCCATGAATAAGTTGTTGCGCCGCTTGCTGTTAAAGTTGAAGAAGAACCTGCACATACGGCAGATGAAGTTGAAACTACAGAAACAGTTGGAACCGTACATCCAACTTTTATTTGCAAACTATCAATTGCAATATCATCATTACCAAAATCAGATGTTGCTGTAAAACGAACTACACAAGTTGGTGAAGCAACCGGGCCCAAATTAATAGTGCGTTTTGTCCAAGTTGTTCCTGTTGTTTTATAACCACCTTGCTTAGTAAAGGTGCTTCCACCATTGGTTGATAAAAATACTTCCAAAGAGTCTGTACCTGTATTGTTAAATTGATAAAATGATAATGTATAGTTGTTTGTAGTATTCATGTCTACATAAAGGTCTAAACTCCCTTTTGCTGCACTCGCTGCAAAATAAGAATGGAAGTCTGCACAACCGGCGCCTGTTAAAGGAGCAACTGTACCAGTTGTAGCTGAACTCCAAACGGCAGAAACACCATCGTCTTGTCTTCTCCAAGAAGGATTACCTGTACTTGGATTGCTTGACCAATTTGCTGAAACCGGAACGTTACGATTGTCACAACGATTTTGCCAGGTATTATCAAAATTCTCTAAGTAAGGTACTGTAGCGTAAGCCGGAGCACCAACAACAGCAACTGAAACCGATGTTGAAGTAGCAGTATTAGTGCCACAAGCAATTACTAATTGATAATATGTAGCTGCTAGTACTGTTTGAGTTGTAGCTATGGTTGTAGCTGATGCAATGGGTGTCCAGGTAATTCCATTTGGTGACGATTGCCATTGGTAAGTTAAGCCTGTAGCAGCGGTACTTCCGGTTACATTCAATCCAATTGTTTGACCAATACATGCTAATGTAGTAGTTACAAGAGTTGTTCCACCAGAAGGTGTTCCTGAACAAGGAACAGGAGGTGTCCAAACAAAATTCAATCCGTTCAATACCGTTGAAGTGTTGATCATTGCACAAGAAGAGCTGTTTAATGTTCCGGCTGTATTAGCTGACCATGCAGTTCCTGCGGCGGCAGTTCTGTTATTAAAGTCGGCATTTGAATTTCCTCTTAAACCAACCTCTGCAGTATTGGAGGTAGTCCAAAATGTAACTGAACCAAACTGCACTTCAATAATGTTTGATGTTTCCTTCAAACGGATTTGAAAACTGATATTATCATATGCAGTTGATCCGAAACGAGATACTTTGTTCCATTCCATTGTGAAAACACGGTTTGGAGCAATACCTGAAGTTAGGTATGAAAGATTACCTTTTCTACTAACCGTAACTGTAGTACTTGTTCCGGTAGCATTTGGGGTAATGGTTAAACTATTACCGCTGATTGCGGTAATGGTAGACCCTGTTGCCGACATACCCGTGCTGCCATAAACAACATCACCAACTGAGAACAAAGTTGCTGTAGGTACAACAACTGTTGCGCTTCCGGTTTGAATGGCACATGAAGGAACCTTAACACTTAATTGAAGATCATTACCCATACCTGAAATGAGATTGTTGATCGCACCTGTGCTTATTGGTGTATAGTTGCTTGTAGGCGTAACTGTTCCAAAAGAGATCCAGCCATTCACATTCAAGCCAACTGCTGTTTGCGGCACACCATTGTAAGTAAAGGTAAAGCCAATTGGTAAATTACCATATACGTTGTCGTCCGGTACTGCAGTGTTAGAGGCAGAAACACTTATTCCACCTGCTAAAGGCGTATATGTTCCATTGTTTTGTGAAAACGAATAGGCATTAACTTGCGCATTCAAATAACTTACTATTCCTAAGAATAAAAAAGTCAGAACTAGTTTGTACATTTTTTTCATAGTTGTTTTTTGTTTTTGTTTTATTTTTTAAAATTTGAGAGTACAAAGTTAGATACATTTTGGCTTGCTTTAATCAAAAAATGTTAATGTTCATAAATCAAGTGCTTCAATTCCTAATTCTATTCTAATCACCCGAAATCCTTATATTACTGAGGTTTCAGAGCATCTAGCACATATCAATTATGAACAATTTATCGAATTTTTCTAAAAATCACCCAATTTGCGCAGGTCAAAAAATGTCCTTCAAATGTTAAAAACAAACAAAAAAAGGCTGTCTTTTCAGACAGCCTTTCTAAGAAGATATTTTTTAAAAATTATTTTATTTTGAAGGCGGCTTTTACTTTAGCTACATAATCTAATTTCTCCCAGGTAAACAATTCCACTTTCATGGTCTTTGTTTTTCCATCCGGTGATTTGAATGTTTTGGTAACGGTTTCGTTCTTACGACCCATGTGACCATAAGCAGCAGTTTCGCTGTACATTGGTGTGCGTAATTTAAAACGTTGTTCAATAAAGTACGGGCGCATATCAAAAACTTTCTCAACGATCTTCGCAATTTCTCCGTCGGTCATTTTTACTTTAGATGTTCCGTATGTATCAATAAAAATACCCATTGGCTGAGCAACACCGATAGCATAAGAAACCTGAACCAATACTTCCGAACAAACTCCAGCTGCCACTAAGTTCTTTGCAATGTGACGTGTAGCATAAGCTGCTGAACGGTCAACTTTACTTGGATCCTTCCCTGAAAAAGCTCCACCGCCGTGAGCACCTTTTCCGCCATAAGTATCAACAATGATCTTACGACCTGTTAAACCTGTATCGCCGTGCGGACCGCCGATCACAAATTTACCGGTTGGGTTAATATGGTAAGCAATTTTATTATTGAATAAACCTGCATACTTAGGATATTTCTTTTTTACGCGTGGAATTAAAATGTCAATAATGTCCTTTTTAATTTTGGCTAACATTTTTCCTTCCGCGTCAAAATCATCATGCTGTGTAGAAACTACGATAGCATCGATACGTACCGGTTTATTATTATCATCGTACTCTAAGGTAACCTGTGATTTTGCATCAGGGCGTAAATATTTTATTTCCTTATTTTCTCTGCGTAATGCAGCTAATTCCAATAAAATACCATGAGCAAGGTCTAAAGCCAATGGCATGTAGTTATCAGTTTCGTTGGTTGCATAACCAAACATCATACCTTGATCCCCTGCACCTTGCTCTTCTTTTTTCTTACGATCAACACCCTGGTTGATATCAGCAGATTGTTCATGGATCGCAGATAAAATTCCGCAAGAATTTGCTTCGAACATGTATTCAGATTTAGTGTATCCAATTTTACGGATCACTTCGCGCGCAATTTCCTGCACATCTAAATACGCTTTCGATTTTACTTCTCCGGCTAATACAACTTGTCCGGTTGTAACCAAAGTTTCGCAAGCCACTTTACTCTGCGGATCAAATGCTAAAAAATTATCAATTAGTGCGTCAGAAATTTGATCTGCTACTTTATCAGGGTGACCTTCTGATACTGATTCGGAGGTAAATAGATATCCCATTTTATTAATTTTAGAATTAGTGAATTTAAATTTGAGGTGCTAATATACTAAGACTATATTAATTTCCAAACAACTTATTATCAATAAAAATGAGGCTTTTGAAGCGGTTTAGAACCCTTGAGATAAAGGTGCCTTGGGCGTGCCCTTCGGGCCGGGCTTTACGCTGCAAGTCCTCGCCCCTCGTTCCTCGGGGCTGTGGGCTTTTCGCTACAATCCCTCACGCTTCCGTACAACCAACATATTACGTCCCAGTGAAAGCAAAATGTACATTATTATGATAAGTGGAATGCCAACATATTGAAGGGTAATCAATAATAACAATGACAATCCTAAAAACACAAAGCGCAATTTATTATCAGTCCAACTAAAATTCTTGAATTTAAGTGCGAATAGCTGAAGTTCTGAGACCAATAGAAGACTGAGTAATAATGAGATTATACAAAGGATGTATGGATTGCAGATGAGACCCACAAAAAAACTATTGTTATTAACTGTTTTATCAATTATCAAAGGCAATGAACAGCAAAAAATTGCATTGGCAGGAGTTGGTAGTCCAATAAAAGAATCGGTTTGACGTACGTCGTTATTAAATTTTGCCAAACGTATTGCCGAAAAAATCGGAATTGCAAAAGCAAGAAACGCCGGCAAATAAGTAATGCCTCCAAGCATCACTCCTCCTGTATCCGGATTTTCGAGCTCCGGTGATTCAGATAATCCTCTTGCTATAATGATCATCTTGAACATTACTATACCCGGCACCAAACCAAAACTTACCATATCTGCTAAACTATCCAAATCTTTACCAATAGCCGATGAAACTTTCAACATCCGCGCCGCAAATCCATCAAAGAAATCGAATATGGCTGACATTCCAACTAAATAAGCAGCCCAAACAAGATCGCCATCAAATGCCTTAACAATGGCCAAACAGCCGCACAACAAATTGCAGCAGGTAATAAAATTCGGAATGTGTTTTTTAATGCTCATTGTGCTATACAAATATAAGCATTTATATAAGCTAAATATTTACATTATATTTAAAAATGCAAATGGTGCGAAAATACTACGATACGATCTTTGCGTTTCTCTGCAGCTTACTGTTTGTTTATGTTTTGCTTCGTTCTCATTTTCTTAACATTACTCACGACGAAGCACACTCCTATCATAGCATCAAGAACTTCTGGTATGTTCAGTTCTTATGCACAGGTAATTCGCATTGGTTAAACAGCCTGGCCATAAAAATTTCTTTACTTTTTGGTTTTGAAAATGTTTTAGGCATACGCTGGCTAAGTTTAATTTCATTTGCAGGAGTTTTAATTTGTGCATTCATCTGGATCCGATCGATCGAAAAACCCTATTTAAAACTTTCAGCATTCTGTTTTTTGTTTTTGAGTCCTTACCTGATCGATTATTTTGGTCTGGCCCGCGGATATGCTTCGGCAATAATGTTTCAGGCCCTATCCATCTCATTTTACATTGCAGGTTTAAACAAGGGTAAACGCAATTATTTATTTTTTTCATTGGTTTGTTCCGGACTAAGTGCCATTGCCAATTTTGGATTCGTTTATTTCTTTATGGCATTTTCACTTATTTACTTTTATGAAATTCATTTTCAAAGTGGCTTTATCTTCCTGAAAAAACGGCGTTTTTATATTGATGTTTTCATGAGTATTGCCTTTTCATTGGTCTTATTGCGGGCTTTTGTTTTCATTATACAATGCTCCAAAGATCTTGTAGGTGCCGGAACTTACACTATTGGCGAGATGTTCAGGGTGTTCATCGACGGGCAGGCTTATCATAAATTTGAATTTATTCCTGCACACCTGCAGATATATGCCCTAATATTTCTTACGTTAGTTATAGCTGCTTGCATTTTTGGCGTATTTAAAATAAAAAACCAGTCTTCGGAAAATTCCGACACTATTATTTATTCGTTCTGTTCGGCCCTTTTTTTAATTATGATATGTGTGATCCTATTCAATTTTTTCTGCTTCGGAATAGTGCTTCCCTTTTACCGAACCATGCTTGTGTTTTTCATTCCGGTTTCGGTTGTGCTTTTTTATTTCGTTGAACATGCTTTCAAAAACAAAACCGTTAAAAAATTAATTTTCACTTCTATTAGTGGCTGTCTTATTATTAATTTCTGTTACAGTATGAATTTAAAATATTGCTTCGATTTTAAGGAACAGGCCGACTCACGCGAAGGTTTTAACTGGCTTGCCAATACCGCCGCGAAGCGCGTGGGAATAAGCCCTGAGCTCTACGGTGTTTACAGCAATTACTACCGCATCTGCAAAGACTACCCGTATACATTTATGGGTGAAATGATCGAGACCCGTTTTCCAAAAGGTATTTGTTCACAAAAAAATAAATTAAGCGAGTTCGATCATTTAATTATTTTTCCACCTTATGATATGAGCTATTATAAGAACAGTAATATTAAAGTAAAGGTTTTAAAATATTACGAAACTACAGGGACTGTAATTGTGAAGGTTATTAGGTAAAAAAAGCCGTCTCTTTCGAAACGGCTTCCTTTTAAGATTCAATTATTTTTTATTTCAATAGTTCTCTGCTGATCACCAGTTTTTGAATTTCACTGGTACCTTCACCTATCGTGCATAATTTACTGTCACGATAATATTTCTCTGCCGGAAAATCTTTTGTAAATCCGTATCCACCAAATATCTGAACCGCTTCATTTCCGTTTCTTACACATACTTCAGAAGCATAGTATTTAGCAATAGCGCCTTCCTTGGTCATTTTCTGACCGCGATTTTTCATGTCAGCTGCTTTAAAGGTTAACAATTCTGCTGCTTCACATTCTGTAGCCATATCTGCCAATTTAAATCCGATGGCCTGAAAAGCAGAAATAGGTTTACCGAACTGATTACGCTCTTTAGAATATTTTAAAGCACACTCATAAGCACCACGGGCAATACCGCAACTCAGTGCAGCGATGGAGATGCGACCACCGTCGAGCACTTTCATGGCTTGAACAAATCCATCTCCTTCTTTACCCAACATCTGATCTTTGTGAACTTTACAATTCTCAAATATCAACTCCGCGGTTTCGCTGGCACGCATGCCTAATTTATTTTCTTTCTTACCCGATTTAAATCCGGGAGTTCCTTTTTCAATGATAAAAGCACTCATGCCATGGCTATCGCCCTTTTCGCCGGTACGCACAATAACAACAGCAACATTTCCGCTGATGGCATGTGTAATAAAGTTCTTGCTCCCGTTAATAATATAATGATCGCCTTCTTTTTTGGCAACGGTCATCATCCCTCCGGCATCTGAACCTGTTCCTGTTTCAGTTAATCCCCAGGCACCGATCCATTCAGCAGTAGCTAATTTTGGTAAATATTTTTTCTTTTGCTCTTCGTTACCGAAGGCTAAAATATGACCTGTACACAAAGAGTTATGAGCCGCCATAGATAAACCAATGGAACCGCAGATCTTTGAAAGCTCAATGATGGCAGTTACATATTCTGTATACGATAAACCTGATCCGCCGTATTCTGTTGGAACCAAAACGCCCATTAAACCAAGTTCTCCCAGTTTCTTAAAAACATCAATAGGAAAAGTTTGTGCTTCGTCCCACTCCATGTATTTAGGGTAAATGTGTTCTTTGCCAAATTTACGGATCATATCCGCGATCATTTGCTGGTTTTCGTTAAGCGCGAAGCTCATTCCAACTGAATTTTCTAGTATTGTGCCAGACATATTATATTATTTGAATAAGTAATTAATTTTTCTTTTCCTTTTAAAAATCCGAGTTCCACCACAAACGTAAACCCACTAACGGTAGCACCTTGCTGTTTTACTAAATGAGCAGCTGCTTCGGCAGTTCCGCCGGTTGCGAGCAGATCATCGTGTATCAAAACATTCATTCCTTTTTTTACACTGTCAACATGCATTTCAATTTTTGCAGTGCCATATTCCAAAGCATACTCATGGCCAACTGTTTTGTAAGGCAGTTTGCCGGCTTTACGGATCAGAATAAAAGGAACGTTCAATTTATTGGCTAGCAGGATCCCGAATAAAAAACCACGGCTTTCAATTCCTGCAACGGCATCCGGTTTAGATGGCAATGCATTTATAAAACCATCTGTAATGTTATTGCATAAGGTTTGATCTTCGAAAATCGGTGTTATGTCTTTAAACATTATTCCGGGTTTGGGAAAATCAGCTACATCACGAATGCTGTTCTTTATTTGGGTAACTAAGTTCAACTCTGCTACAAACTTAAAAATAAATTTTTAAAAAGTGGGTTTAAACGTCGTAATATTAATAAAATTAATGTGCTGATTATTAGATGTTTAACTAATTATTATGCTCCTTGGGCATTGTAAAAATCACAGCACTTTTCATACATAATATTTGCCTATATAGATTTACCGTCCCGGAATACAGCGATATCCTTTTTTTGACCTCATAAAATTTGCTCCCTCCACTTTTTAATTATCTTTGATATAGAAATGCTATTAACCAACCACTCCGTCATTGAATCGCATCGCGACAGAACCGCTTTGATCGAGTTTTGGGACAATGGCATTATTTTCATAAAAATAGATGACAACGTTCAGGTCGAACTGGAAGATTCGGAACGGCAATATAATTTTTTGAGATCAAAATTTAACGGTGTTAATAAACTAAGGGTTCTGGTTGAACCGGGAAGATTCACTTCCATTTCAAATGAGGCCAGAGAATTTTCTGCTGCTCCGGAAAGAAATGCAATGACAATTGGAAGTGCTGTTTTGGTAAAATCCTTAGCGCATCGTATCGTTATTAATTTCATGATCAATTTTATCAGAAAGCAAAGCATGAAAATGAGGATGTTTGACAGTAAAGAAAAAGCCATTGAGTGGCTGCTGGAGTTAAAGGACTGATGAATAAGTTCCTTCTCTCACTCTTCATTTTTTCGGTATTTTTTTCGTACGGAAATTACATTGAACCCAAAGACACGCTTAATGCAGACAGTTTAATTTCATTCTGCAAAAAACATTTAGGTACAAAATACTGTTACGCGAATAGTAGTCCTAAAAACGGTTTCGACTGCTCCGGCTTTGTATATTATGTGTTTTCGCACTTCAATATTAAAGTACCCAGAGCATCGATGGATTACGAAAAGTCAGGGAAACTCATCTCACTTGATTCCTGCAAAAAAGGGGACGTTATTGTTTTTACGGGCACAAAAACCAAAAACAGAGCGCCGGGGCATGTTGGCATTATCATTTCCAATAAAGGAGAACCTGTCAAATTCATTCACAGCTCGTCGGGAAAAAATTGCGGAGTGATCATCACTAATTTTTCAGAATCGCCTTATTATCAAAAACGATTTATAAAAATTTCGAGGGTTGCGGTAGTTTTATAAAAAACTATTTCCATTTATCAATTCCTTTTTTTATGCGCTGATAGAAATCTTCTTTTTTTGAAGGGTCAGATTCGCCACCGACCCAAACATCAAAAACTTTCCCATCTTTATCAAGTATCAAATTACATGGGAATCCGGCAATTGTACAAAATTCTTTATAAGCATCCTCTCGTGTAATGTAGCCGTGCTGGGCATTATAAGGGGTACCTCCTAAAAACTCCTTCAACGTTTCCGGCTCATCAGTATTGATGGAAAGAAAAACTGCTGAATTTCCATACTCTTTGATCAGTTTATTAATGCTGAGTATTTCGGCAATGCAAGTAGCACAGGAAGTGAACCAGAAACTTACAAAAACAGGTTTTCCTTTAAAATCACTTATGCTTATTGATTTTCCATTTACGTTATTGAATTTTGTTTTAGGAAATTCACAACCCTTGAGGTCATTCAATATTTTATGATTCGCACTTAAAGGATCTGCTTCATGAATTTTCTTTTTCATCTGGTCGGCTGTAACCAGAGTATCGACCGAACGATTGAGGCGTTCGGAACAATCTGTAAAACAAGCTTGAGAAAAACTTAAAAAAGTGATCAGAATAAAAAAAGCGGCAATTAGTGTTTTCATAGTTTTCGTGTGCTTATTTATTTAAAACTAAAGATAGTAAAAAAAATCATTTTTTTAATTTATTGAACATTCAGCAGATCGATATCAAAAACCAGAACTGAATTGGGCGGAATACTGCCCTGTGACTGAGATCCATAACCCAATGCAGAAGGGATAAGCAAAGTACCCGAACCACCCTTTTTGAAAAGAGGGATTCCCTCCTGCCAACCTTTGATCACCGAATTCAAGCCAAAAGTAATTCCTGCACTTCCGCTTTGATCAAAAATTTTTCCGTTGGTAAGCTGGCCACTGTATTTAACCGTAACATTACTGTTAATGTTTGGTTGAATTCCAGTGCCAGGTGATGTCATCACATAATATAATCCCGAACCTGTTGCGTGCGCATCCAGTTTATTGTCGGAAATATATGCCTGTATAATGTCTTCGTCTTTTTGGGCCTGGCTTCTTTTATCCTTTTTTTTACAGGAAATGAAACTAAGAACAATTACTAAAAAGAAGAGTGAGCGTTTTGCAATTAAATTCATATTGAGATCTTTGAATTCATAAATATAATTAATTTAGAACTACAATGAAGCTAATAAATCTGTTAATTCTTCTGCGGTTAAATTTCGCCACTCACCTAATTTTAGCTTTCCTAATTTGATATTCACTACTCTAACGCGTTGAAGTTTTATCACTTGATAACCTGCTGCATTGCACATACGACGGATCTGGCGATTGAGACCTTGCGTTAGTGTTATTCTGAAAATGCGTTTGGCATTTGGCTCTAAACTTACTACACAAGGCTTTGTTTTTTCACCAAGTATCATCACTCCCTCTGAAATTTCTCTTAAGAATTGTTTGCGCACCGGTAAATTCAAAGTAACAATGTATTCTTTTTCGTGACCATGACCGGAGTTAGTGATCTTGTCAATGATCTCGCGATGATTGGTAAGTAAGATCAATCCTTCTGAATCCTTATCCAATCGACCAACGGGAAAAATATTCTGTTCATGCCCGATAGCATCAATAATATTATTCTCGATTTTTTCAGAGGTGCACTCGATACCTTTCGGTTTATTGTATACGATATAGGTTGGTACGAATTCTTTTACAATTAACTGTTGCCCATCGATCATGATCAGATCTTTTTCTTTTATTTCAGTTTTGAAAGTCGCCGGCTTACCATTTACCTGCACTCTGTTTTCTTCAAGCAGATCGCAGGCTTTGCGCCTTGAGCAAAAACCTGAATCAGCAATGTATTTATCTATTTTCATAATTATAACCAGCAATTTTAAATCAAAAAAAAAGCAAGCTAGTTACTCGCCTTTCTACGTAGCCCAAACTGGACTTAAACCCTTACGTCCTTTAAGACACAGGACTTTAAATGTAGAGGAATCGACTCAAAGCTCAACAAACCGGTGCAATATTCGGCAAAAAAGATACAGAATCCAACATTTCAGCTCATCAAAAAATAGCTATGTTAAAAACCTACGGTACAACCGGGGGGGTTAGGTATTAAGAAAATGTGTGGTGTGCATTTTTAGAAAGGTCGACCTAAAGCTGGTAAATGAAATTTACTTTAAAAGAAGCTGAGCTTACCGAAGCGTTTAAATACAAAGAACCGAAGCCGTATTATTTCAGGCACAATAAATATAGACTAGCAAGAAATGGCTGTGGATTTTAAGGGTTTAGCCATAGAAGGATCCACTCGTTACAGAATTTTATTTCAATTCTATTGTCCCTTCTAACAACTAATTTACCGCTATCTACGTTAACCTTTCGGTTTTGCCGGTCTTAATCAATCGCAATTTATTTTCTTCTTGGGTATTCGTTGGCGATGGATTTAGCTGCCATTCTGATAAATATTTCAAGGAAAAGCCGACCGGTTGCAGAAAGGCCAAACATCTATGGTTTATTTTTACTTGGAGAAAAATGTTTAGCTGTAGGGACAACATTTCCTAGCAAAAATCCCCAGGGCTTTAAAGATTCAATGTGGTCAAAAATAACCTTGAAAATTGCCGTTAAGGGAATAGAAAGGAACATACCAGGAATTCCCCATATGGCAGCGCCTATTAAAATTACAATTACAGAAACCAACGCGTTAATTTGAACCTTAGAGGCGACAATTTTTGGAATGATATAATGATTGTCGATAAACTGAATCAAAATATAAATACAAAATACAAGAATAGGGTATGTTGATGATTCTTTTGTTACAAAAGCGATTATCATTGGTAAAGCAATTGCTATAATGCCTCCTATATAAGGTACTATATTAACAATAGCGCCCGTTATTCCCAGAATTATGGCATAATCGATTCCTAAAATAAGTAAGCATATGGAGTTAAGGCTTGCAACAATTATCATTTCAAAAAAAAGACCAACAAGATAACTTTGAATTACCTTTTTGCTTCCTAATAAAACTTGCTCTACTACGCTTTGATGTTCGTGCCCAAAAAGTTGACGAACAAAATTAAGCAAAAGCGGTTTGTAGTAAAGTATCATGAACAAATAAACCGGTAAAAGCATAAGCGTTATCATACTACGACTTACTTCTATAAATTTTTCTCCAAATTCAAAATTGTCTATTGCTTCGCTTTGTGTTTCTTTAGTCCATGTATTAATCTTTGAAATACGAATATTAAATTTTTCTGAGATCCAATGCACCAATTGACGACTAGCGGCATTAAATTTTAATTTTAATTGAGGGTATGTTTCACTAAACACGGTAACTTGCGATGAAACAATGTAAAAAATCCCAACGACAACAAGAATAACAAGCATTACAGCCATGGAGATAGATACTATTCTACTTAAGCCCTTGTTTGTTAAAAAATTAACAAGAGGGTTTACCAAAATTGCAATGACTGTTCCAAATACAATAGGAATAATAATTTCTTGACCTAAATACATGGTATAAACAAAGAAAAAAAGCCCAATAGAAATGAGCGCTATTTTAGCGTAAAAAGGAATTTTAAAAGTTTCGTTCATTACTTTTTGCTTTGTGGCTGCATTAGTTTCCTAACAAGAATATTACCCATAGTTTTTATTACTTCCGCATTATCTTCCGCTTTAGAACCAACAAACGATCCTATCATTGTTCCTGCTAATTTAATAAGAGGGTTATTTGAATTGCCACTGAATAATTTTTTTGTTAAAAATCCAACTGTGATGCCGATTGCCGTATCGGCTACTTTTGATTTTAGATCTGGCGAAGAAACGGCTTTTTTTAATGTGCTTTTAAGAATGTTTATTGGCTTCAAACTTTCGTATGTTTCCTTAAAATATTCTTTTAGCGCTATTCCCTCCTGCTTTCGTTCTGCTTCTTTTGCAAGAATAAGTTCATTTAACAAAATGTATGGGTCTTTTGTTTGCATTTTGATCTAGTTTAATGAACTTGTAATGATGGCATTTCTTAGTGGGACCTTGATCCAACTATTACGAAATAGATAAAGGACAACTCCCGTAAGCATATAAAATGCTGATACGATGAAAAAACCAAGATACATTTTCCCAAATAGTTCGCCTATCCACAAAGAAACACCAATATTGAAGATTAAAAAGAATAGTGCGATGAAAACTATTACAGCAAGTTTTGCTGTTAGGTCAGAAACTACTTCTGAGATCTTATTTATCATCTTCAGTTTAAAAACCTCAGTGCTTACTTTTACATAAGATTCTGTTTTTTCAAAAAGGACTTCTACGGTTGGTGTGTTATCGTTTTCCATTACGTGCTCTTATGTTTTTGTGTTCGTTTCATCTGTAAGATGCGTAGTTTTATCCTTAGCACTTTCAAATTCCTTTTTGGCATCTTCCAAAAAAGCCTGAAATTTCTCTTGCAAGGAATCGGTGAGATCGCTTGTTTTTCCTGCGATTTTTTTACGAGTTTCGCTGCCTTTATCCGGAGCAAAAAGAATCCCTAATGCTGCGCCAACTGCTGCGCCAAGTAATAAGGCTCCAACAAGTTTTACTGAATTGTTTGAATTTTCCATAATTGATTTAAATTTATAATTGTTTTCCTTTAATGATGCGTAAAATAACGGCTATAAGTGCGATTACCAATAATACGTGAATTAGTCCGCCCGCATGAAAGCCTAAAAAGCCAACTGCCCAGCCAATAATCAGAATTACCGCAATAATGTATAGCAAATTTTCCATGTTTTATTTTTTTTTGTGATGTATAAACTTTTCTACCTAATAAATTGAAGGGTGATAAAAACTATAATTCCTGCAACCCTCGATTAGACCTTTTTACACCTATTGACCCTTTTCCTCCGATCATAATTTGGTTTTTTGAATTAAATAATATAATCAAATTTCCGCTGCGTAAAGGTGGCTTCTCTTGCGCCGGGAATGTTGTGAAACTTTTTAATTAAGTTACATTATTCACGCTTTTTTAGTAATCTATCAATTTAAGTTTTCGGAGCAATTTTCGTTCAGGTTTAAGAATGGAGAAGCGATAACCAACATATACCATGAATTTACCATAGCTATAGCTTAATTCAGAGCCGGACCTGTCACCAAACATGAAATAATCGAACATTCCCATTGTACCGACGAAATAACGACCCTGATCATATCCAAGACCGAATCGTAAATGGAGTTTAGCGGTGCCCGGAATTAATTTCTTTGTAGTAATGCTGTCTTCGCGCGTATAAACTACTTGCTTGCCTCCTATGCCTTGAACAAGCGATACAGTAGTGTAACATTTTTTTAGGAAAACAAGAGTATAAATATAACCAAGGCTCAGGCCAAAATTATGGGAATGCCCGTTCCGTAAAAATGAAAGTGAATCGAAATTTTTTCTAAAAGGCTCTGTTACTAAGGAAGGGCTGCTATTGACATCAAAATAGGAATAATAAACACCTAATAGGACAGACCCCGCACTTTTTTTCTGTTGTTCAACAAAACCGAATGAATTACCAAAGGAAAATCGTCTGTGATTAACAATATAGTTAGTACTGATCCCCATATTGAAAGCACTTACATCTGCACGGAGTGCATAAGGTTTTTCACTTATATAAGTATCATAATTTTTTGAGTTTTTAATATAAAATCCACTGTAATATTGTACCAATAAATCTGTAGTAAATTTCCTTCCATAAAGATTAAGCTGATAATCTTGATATTTTGTTTGCCCTTTAATATCTGAATTCCCACCATATACCTTAACTCGTGAGTTAATCATAAAAGTAGCCCATCTTGAGCTGATTGAAAGTCCAAGGTTATATTGAAGATTAGGCGCAAAGTTTAATTTGTTCCCGCTTTCCAGATCCAACAAAGCAAATTTTAGAAATCTATTCGAAATAGGCAGTGTTACAACTAGTTTTTTATAATAGGATTTTATGTAAGCTGTATCGTAATTTACTTTTCGTTCCTTGGTTAGTTTGAATGCAAGGCTTCTATGTGGCCACATCCATTTTTCAAAGAGTGTTTTGTGCGGAATATCCCAAATGGTTTTTACACCTGCACTTTTTTTTATGACAAGTTCCTGTGCTTTGCCTTTCATGCAATATAGCAGAAGGTAAAAAATAATCAATCCGAAGCAGGTGGTATTCCGCATTTTATAACTAATGCAATTCTTGAGACTAGCTAACTCCAATGAATTATCATAAACTAAAGATAAGCGCGCATCGGTAAGTTTTGTCGTTAATGATTTAAATTGTCTTGTTACCTTGAATAAGTCTAAACAAAACTGCAATTATTGCAATGACCAATAGGATGTGTATTATCCCTCCGCTATTAAATCCTAAAAATCCGATAGCCCAAATGATCACAAGTATTACTGCAACTGTATAAAGTATATTTCCCATAAATTGTTTTATTATTATTTATAATTGTTTCTGAATTCTGTTCGGTAAGGATGAATCTTCATCCCGATTCGTTAGGGGCCAGGTCCGTCCTTTCAAGAATTGCAATCATTTTAATCGATAACGCATCCGGAGAATTGATACTGGCGCTAATTTTCACTAATTAAAAATGAAAAGCGAGGCCAAATGTTGAAACGCCTGTTGACAGATCTAAAAATAGTCCTGCTTTTTGTGTCATGTGATATTCAGCTCCAACATGCGCATCAAGATATAACGGGCTAGCGCTTTTGTAAGCATGTTGATCGCCGTAATATCCATCTTCCCAAGTATAACTTCTAAATACAAAACCTAAAGATCCTGCTGCATAAAAATCCCATTTAGCATTAGCATGAAATAACTTATCGAAGTAATAGGTTCCTTTTACACCTACCGGCACTGCTGTTTCCCTGTAAGAGTAGTTACGGTATGAAGGATCTCCATAGCCTTTACCGGGGTTACCCCAGTAATAATAGCTTTTGTAAGAGTAGAATCCGATGAACGGCGCTAATGTAAATTGTCTTGCTACATCAAATTCAAAATTTATGGTTCCAACAGGCATCGAATGCCCAACGTATCCATAGTAACCGATACCAACTCCGAGGTTCAATGTTTTGCCGTATTTCTCGTATGCCGGTTTTTCTTCAATTTTTATATTGTCCTGAGCTTGTATATTAATTCCGGCAGTAGCCAAGAATAATAGCGATGTAAAGACTAGTGTTTTCATGAATTAGCTTTTGGTCTGTATTAGTTAATTTGTTTTTTATTGGCGATAAAATCTGTAACCTATAGTGGCCTGATACCAAGCATTTTTGTAACGTGGCGTAGTTGAAGTTCCGTCTCCATTATTATTCTGTAGGTCCCATCCGGCCCTTGCGCTTAGCACAATATGCTTCATGGTTAGATCAAATCCTCCTACCACACAAAGCGTATTTTTTCTGATGTTATCATTCTGAAACTCTGTTTCTTGTGCTATAGATGTGCTGGCATTGGCAAAAACATCTGTTTGATGGATCAGGTACGAATATTGCGGGCCTACCATGATGGTAAAGAATTCACTTGGTTTTAATGCAAAGAATAAAGGCAAGTCAACATAAGTGGTAGTGCGCGTAAATTTATAGGAATCCCCTAAAATGCGCCCTGTTGCGCTGAATCCTTTTTGTGAGATCAACGCCTCAGGCTGTAAACCAAAGTACTTACCGAAAGGTATAGCCAAGAATGCGCCACCTGCTAAACCGAATTTCGGACTCGCTTTAAATTCTTCGCCTTTCGAATCGTATACATTAGAATAATTTATTCCTGCCTTTAAACCGAATGATAATTTATCTCTAAAATCAGTCTCGTTGTTCTGTGCATTAGAAGTCACAATTAGCGAAGTGACTGCTGCTATAGTTAAAATTAATTTTTTCATGGTGTTTTTTTTTAGAGGTTATTACTTTACATTGTTTGTTCCTAAATCTTTAAAAGCTTTACCTAATTCTGCCATATCATGGTTAAATTCAGTTTTAAATGATTCCCATTTCTCTTTTCCATCTGCTTTGTAATCATTCATCGTCTTTTTCATATCGTTATTTTTTTGTTCCAATTCCGCAATTCGTTTTTTGTAATCGGCTTTAGCTTCCTTTTTCTCTTTTTCAACTCTTAATTTAAGATCAGCAATACTTTGTTCGTTCGCTGCGATCTTTTGTGCGGTTTCCTTTTTGTAAGCCTCAACTTCAATTAAATAGTCTTCATTAGCTTTATTTAAATCTTGATTGGCTTCTGCAACCTTTACTTCAGCGTTTTCTACTTTTTCAGCTTTGGTGCCACAGCTCATTAACAATGTACTTGTAATTACTGCGATGGTTAATATTGACTTTTTCATGGTTTTAATTTTATTAATTATTTATAGTGTAATTTATAGTTCCGAAATAAGTTTTTGTACTTCTTCTTTTGTTTTGCCAAGTTTCAATTGAATTCTACCCAGAATTTCGTCTTGCTTGCCGTTGATCAACAAGAGATTATTATCGGTAAGAATGGCGAATTTTTCTTTTAACTTTCCCTTAGTCTCATTCCAATTTCCTTTTAATTCATTTACGTTTTTCATATAGTTTAAGCAATTAATTTCTGTGCATCAAAGGTGCGTAACTAAAGAGTCCATAGTGTTACAGGACTTCTCTAATAAGTTACATCATTCACACCTTAAATATGAAATGAAAATAATAGAAAAAGCCCGCTATACATATGTATAGCGGGCTTTGCTGTTTAATTTTTTACTATTTTGATATTAATCTGCCTGACTGTATTACTGTTGCATTATCCATTACTCTATAAAAATAGATTCCCGGATTGTATTGATGCATTTCAAGAGTTGTTAGCTCTTTAGTAATGGTTTTGTGCAGCACAATCTCACCTAAGGCGTTGTACATAATTAATTCGGCATCCTTAACTTGGGAAACTTTATTAATAAGTACGTTAACAAGAGATGTGAACGGATTGGGATAAATACTTACGTTATTGTTTTCTAAAGCAAGATCAGCTATACTAAGCGTTGCACAATAAGAAGGGATACTGAAAGCGGTAATAGTACTCGCGCTAGTGCTTAATGCGCCATTAGTTGTAAGCATTCTTCCATCGATCAATACTCCGGTACTGGTTGAAGCTAAGGCTCCGTTATTAGATATAATAGTTCCGCGCATTACAGAATTGCTGTTTATAGATACTGCCCCTTCTATTTTCCAATACACATTTTTAGATTGCGCGCCATTAATCAATTTAACTTTTGCATTTGTACTTGTAGAAAGTGCTCCGTTTATTTTAATCACAAATACTGCATTCGCATTCCCTTGTGCATTCAAATAAAGTGAGTCCGTTAATACAGTTGCTGCATTTAGCAAATACGTATGAGGAGTAAGCACAAGATTTTTCCCGAATTGTGCAGGATACAATAATTGAATGTCGTTAGATAATGTATTTATATAATTATAAGCTACTAATAGATCAGTCTTACATTGTGCAGTTGAACCATCCGGACTTGGATGAACTTTTCCGGTTACATTCACTGTATTAAAACCTGTAGCTAAACCAACATTAGTTCCAACATCACCTGTAACATAAGTTATTCCTGTATTCGAAACTGCCCCATTACCAGAGAAAATTCCATAACAAGCTGCTCCCCCAAGATTTGGTGCAGCAGGGCCGGTTAAAATTGGACTTCCACAACCAATAGGCGTATAAGCTAAAAGCCCGTTTATTGTTACAGCTCCTGCAGTTGAAAGAGCTCTTCCTTCTAATGTATCACCTGTGCTCATGTTTATTGCAGAGTTGTTGGCAATGATGGTTCCTTTCAAATGACTTCCTGAAGCCACGCTTACTAAGCCTTCAATTTTCCAAAATACATTACAGGCTTGTGCGCCATTAATTAATTTTACTTTGGATGCTGCGTTTGCAGAAAATGGCCCGCCAATCTTAAAAATAAATACTGCATTTGGATTACTTTGTCCGTCTAAAATAAGGTTAAGGTTCAATGTTGTTGCGGCCCCAATTGAATAAACCCCAGCGTTAAGCACTTGGCCGTTACCTAAAAGAGCTGCCGGGAAAAAAGTAGGAACTGTAGCATTTAATTGGTTGTATGCGATTAATAGGTCGGCAGCACATTGGGCGCTAACTCCGTTTTGATCATTCATAACACCATCCACATTTCCGAAGGCGGTGCTTGATCCGTTATTGGTTCCAACATTTCCTGTAAGATGCGAGGTACCTGTATTGCTAACTGCTCCATTTGTAGAAAAGAGAACAAAATTAGCAGCTGTTCCCAAAGTGGGGGCTTGTCCAAAATTGAGAATCGGTAAAGATAATAATGCAACCATAGTTGCGTTTTGTAATAATTTTTTCATTTGAAATAGATTTAGGTATGAAATAATTTTCATAGTATAAAGGTGATTTAATAAACGCAAGCAGTTGTTGCAGAACAACACATTTAAGT
This sequence comes from Bacteroidia bacterium, assembly GCA_025362575.1. Lineage (GTDB taxonomy): Bacteria > Bacteroidota > Bacteroidia > B-17B0 > Aurantibacillaceae > JAHEYG01. The sequence continues at coordinate 7,865 of JANYIQ010000109.1, read as the reverse complement.
TGCATAATTCACAGTTCAGAATTAGACAAAAAAAAGAGCATTGCTATTAACAACGCTCTAAACATAATAAGTTACTATTTATTGTTTTACAATTGTGTTTCCTGCCATCGTAATAGCGCCGCTGCTGGCAAGTGCTCTGCCGTTCAGGGTAGCTCCTGTATCAAAGGAGATTGATTGCATCGCCATAATAGTTCCCTTAAAAGATGAAGTCGTTCCAAAAGTTGCCGAACTTCCAACTTGCCAGAAAATATTTGAGGCTAAAGCACCACCTGCCAATATAACTTGTCGACCTGAAGTAACTGTTAATGCTGAAGCTATCTGAATAATAAAAACAGCACTTGCATTTCCCTTTGCGTCAAATGTAAGATCACCTGAAGATAAAGCCAGTGTAGAAGTGGACTTATATAAGCCCGGAGTTAAAGTGAGTCCGCCAATATTTCCTGATAAAGTTACCATGTCAATACTGCTTCTTCCTGCCGCATCATTATATGCTGCCGTCAGATCAAGTTTGGCTTGATTGGCAATAGCATCGTTAACATGAAGCGTTCCATTTAATATTCCGGGAGGAAAACCACCAACAGATGTTCCTGGGCTTAAACCCATATCGCCTGTAATATTTGTTGCTCCGGTATTAGTAATGCCTGAACCCGCTAATATAGCAAGATTAACGGCGCCTGCCAGTGCTACTGGCGCTTGAGAAGTTGTTTGAGTTGGAATTGTGATTGGTGTAGTTGTGCCAGAAGACGCCGGTGCTGGAGCTTCTTTCTTTTTGCATCCTGCCATTAAAACAACAGTCGCTATTGCTAAGGTTGCTAATAAATTTTTAGTTTTCATTTTTTTGGTTTTAGTATGCCGCTTGTGGCGGAACAGATGTGAATACATTTTCACAGACCAAAGGTGAATAAACCAAAGTAAGCCAGATTACAGCACTCTGGTAAAAAATTACATAATTCACGCTTTATTCAAGGGCATACCATCTATAAACAAAAAAAGGCTATCTGATCGAGATAGCCTTTTAATTAACACGATATCAATAATTTATTTTTTCGGAATAATATCAATTACAACAGAGCGGTTGTAAAAACGTTCTTCAGGAAATTTGTTTTCGAATTGCGCGAGTTTCTCATCTTCACCGAATCCGAGCACTTCAAATTTAACATCGCTTCTGCCTGAAGCTAGTAAACTTTTTTCAATAATATCTTTTACGTCCTTTGCTCTTGCGGCTGATAAGTTCTGGTTTTGCGCAGCATCCCCAATAACATCGGTATAACCATGTATTATAACAGTTCCCCCTTGTGGAATTTTTGCAGTTACAATATCAGTTAGGTATTTTTCGTAAATAGAAGTTGTTTTTGATTTATTAAAGTCAAACAAAACACTATATCTCATCCCCTGCTCATCTTTTGGCGGAGTCCAAAGAACTAAATGAACCGAAGCTTCTTTAGTTACTTTCTCTTTGTTTTTTGTTATGCCAATCATATTTACTTTGTAATCACCTTTAGGTCGTGTGCCCAAAATTAATTTCCCCGGTAAACTAATTTTATCTTGAGTATACGGTCCGAAATTTTGAATGTTTCCATTTTCATCTTTTACTTCTAATGACCAAGAAGTAAATGCCTGACTTGCACCTTGAGCATTAAAAGTAACATAACTATCAAGAGGTGCTTCTTGCACTGCCTCAATTGTCACAGGTAATAAAGGAGCATCTGGTCCGCTTTGAAATTCCATCAACAAAGTTGGTGAAGCAGTTTCAATAGTCACCCTGCGATCTCCTTCACGAAGAAGCTCAAGTTCCTTAGTGCCGTCTTCTTTTACAGAAGCATTGACAGGTTTATCAAGTCCTTCTGTTGAAATTCTTGAAGGCTCTATCGCAAAAACATCCACTAAATACTTTTTCACAGACTCAGCCATTTCTTTAGCATCAGAAATACCGCTTTCTGATGAGCCTGCTAACTTAATAGTTGTAGTAGGTTTTTTTTGCATACGGTCGCCTAATATATTTAAAATATTATAGTAAGCCACCATTTGACGTGCCGATCGACCGGATAGTTTTTTTGGTTTGAACACTTCTAATTGATCTTCTTTAAAATCTTTTACCTGATCTTTTTGAAGCAAAACGTAACGATCCGGTATTTCGGTAGACCCTTTATTAAAGAACACATAATTACGGAGCGGGAAAGTTTCTCTAACTCTCCGTTCAACAGGTGCGTTTTTAGGAGCGTTAACAATAAAATCAACTTGTGCGCCAGACAAAGCATTTTCGGTTGGTTTTTCAGTTTTTTCAGATGGTTTTTCAGATGGTACTACTGAAGCCACTGCCGTGGTAGCTTCTTTAGCTTGTATTTTTCTACCATGGCCGAATTTTAATGCGGCTCCTAATCTTACTGTAGTTACATTCCAAGTTTCAATTGATCTTGGTGATTGCCCAAAATAAGGTTGAAATGAAACAAAGGGAGATATAATAAATTGAGACTGCTTACTTGGTGGAGAAAGTGGAATATCATACCCGGCTCCAACTTGCATTGAAATTAAAGTTGCATTTACATTACTTAAATTTCCTTTTATATCCTGTTCAGCTTCCTGTTCCGGATAATTAGGATTTGTTTTTTGCATATATGTAAATGATTTTTCAATGTTAAACGCTACCCTTGGTCCAGCATATAAATAAAGTCCGGTTTTAAAGGGTGCAAAACGTAAACTTGGTTCTACAGTTACGTAGGTAAGTTTAGTAGTTAAATCTCTTGGACAATCGCAAGGAGAAAAAACTTCTTTAAATTTACCATTACGATTGTCATATCCTGCTTGCAACATAACACCCCACTTTGAATCCGGGCGATGAAATTCTACTAATGGTGCAAGATAAAGTCCGGTGCCAAACCCATTGTGAAAAGCAACGGGAGTTGTTAATTCAGAATTTAACTCTTGTGTTGAGCCACGGTAAAAATTGAAGTTTGCACCACCCGCTACACCAAACCACCATGAAGGTTGCTTAATGCTATCAACTTGTGATTTTAATGGCGTTAATGTGCCAAACAAAATCAATATCGAAAGAATGAAATTCTTTAACTTGAAATGTAAAATTCGTGCTTCGCGCAATACTTGTTTAAAATTTATTTTATTTTTCATACTAATTAAGGCTTATTTAAAATATTTGTACTTGTTAATACTACAGAACCGTTTCGTGCCAACATCCGTCCAACCGCAGTTGCGTTTGAACCCATAGTGATGGACGTTAATGCTAACACAGTGCCATTAAAAGAAGTGTTATTTCCGATGGTTGCAGAACTTCCTGTTTGCCAAAAAACATTTTTCGCTTGTGCACCACCTGTTAATATTACATTTCCACCAGCACCACCAACAGTTGTAAACGCAGAAGCTATTTGGAAGATCCAAGTTGAATTTGCATCACCTTGTCCGTCGAGCGTTAGATCGCCGGATTGAATTAAAAGTGTTGAAGTTGATTTGTAAATTCCGGGAGCTAAAGTTAAACCTCCAATATCACCTGATACAGTTGCAGGCGCAGGAGCTGTTGCTCCTTGAGCAAAAAGATAAGCATTAGTAAGATCTTGTTTAGCTTGTGTTAAAGTTGCCGCGATACCAACGGGAGTAGCATCATCAGATGCATAAATTGCACCTCCAACAACAACTGCAGGAGGAAAGCCTGTAATTGAGCTACGAACACCAGGACTAATACCAACATCCATATTATTAATTACACTAAAACCTGCGTTATTACTTACACCAACACCTGCTATGATTCCAAATACCCCTACAGAATTTAAATTTACTGTTGGTGCGCCTGTTGGAGGAATAGTACTAAAGCTCCAGATATAATCATTCGCAATTGGAGTACCACCAGGATTTTGAGCGCCGGTTGTAATTGTTGCTGTATAAACTACGCCAGATAAAAGATTGGAAGAAGGTGTAAATGAAGCAGTAGATCCTGCGTAAGTTACAGTTCCTGCAACAACATTTGTACCCTGTTTTAAAACAAAAGTGGTACCATTTATAGTTAAAGGATTCATTGGCATATCAAAAGTTGCTGTGATAACTTTAGTTAAAACAACTCCTGTTGCATTGTTTGCAGGATTGGTTGAAATAACTTTTGGTGCAGAGATCGCTCCGGTAGTAAACGACCAAATATAATCAGCAGCCATTGGTGTAGAAGTTGTGTTCTGAGCTCCGGTACTGATGGTACAAGTATAAAGTGTGTTAGGTGCAAAATCAGCCGAAGGTATAAAGTAAGCGTTCAATCCTGAATAGGAAACCGTACCCGTTACAGGTGTAGCACCTTGCTTCATTAAAAAAGTTGTTGAATTCAATGTGGTTGGATTCATTGGCATATTAAAAGTAGCCACAACAATTTTATTAAGAAATACACTGGTGGCAGTGTTAGTAGGATCAGTAGCAGTTACCATTGGTGCAACTGTTGTGCCCGTACTAAAAGTCCACACATAATCTTTTTGTAAAGCATTCCCCATCATGTCTTTTACTTTTGTGGTTACTCTTCCAGTATAAGTAGTGTTCGGGCTTAAACTATTGGTGGGCGTAAAACTCATTGTATTACCTGTGCCATCATAAGTTATTGTGCCTGTAATAACGGATGTGCCTTGAAGAATGAAAGAGGCCTGCGTTATTGTTGCAGGATTCATTTTTTCGTTAAAAGTTACTGTAATTACTTTGTTAGCCAATACGCCCGCTTCAAGATTAGAAGGGCTTGTAGCTATGACATTAGGACAGGCACTGACTAGTCCTATATACGTGTCTTTCTTACAACCTGCAATAAATGCTGTTGCCAATATGGCTAAAGAGGCTGTGATTACTGCTATTTTCCTTTTCGTTTTTTTCATGTTATTTAATTAATGTGAAGTTTAAATTTTATTGGACAAAGGTGAGCTATTAGGCATTAGAAAGTGTTACATAAATTTCTGCTTGAATTTCATAATTTACGTTTCGAAATAAAAAGTATAAAAAATCACAAGCCATTTTTCGTGTCTGCGGTTAAATTTCAAATTGGCTGCGGTTTACTTTTTCTTACCGCCACCGCCATGGCTATAATTTTCTCCATAACTAAAACCGCCATTAGAATTTCCTTCGCTTTTTTCTCGTTATGAGAAACCTTGTTTCCTTCATTTTGTTAGTTGCCGTGGTCACTATTTTGGCAGGACTTTTTATTTCCTCCGTTATTAGAAGGGCCATTTGATTTATTGTTTCCTTTACCCGGCTTTTCACCAGGGGTCTTTTGCGCTCCGCCCTTATATCCTTTACAGTATTTAACTTTATGAGTTTTGAAGTGAACAAAAGGTTCGTTACCGCAATAATCCGTCTGGTCCCCATGAAGGCGGTGAACCTACATTTACATTAACTAATACCATTGCTTTTGATGCAAATGCAAGCAGCAATATTAAACCTATTAGAATTCCTTTAACTGTCGTCATGTTTTTCATTTAGATAACAAAAGTGAAAACAATTTAGGGATTTAAAATTGCCCGACTTTATAAGACACCTGCATAATTCACACTTTATCCATAAAATTATTTTTTTAGTTCCATTCTGCCCACTTTAATTAATTCTATCTGAAAAGATTCTTGTACCGGAGTTGTGGATTCCACTGTGGCGTTCATTGATAATGTATAATCGTAATTATCCTTGTCGTTTAGTACTGCCCATAGTATCTTTCCCACATGATTAATATTAATTTCCATAGGTAAATTAATATAAGTGGTTCCTTTCGGTTTTAAACGGATTGTTTGTTGATGAGTTCCCTTTATATCGCCTTGTTTAAGGATCTTCATTTTATATGCCATGTCTTTAACAGATAGGGTGACGTTAGAATAATTTGTAATTTTAATTCTGGCATCAGCGATTATAGATCTGAACCTGATTTTTTTATATTTCATCTCAACAAGTTCTAATTCCGGCGGTGTTGGCATTTTTAATTTTGCCGATCTGTTAAATGGAATGTCTCCCTTCCAAAATGGAGTGGAGGCCTGGAGCGAGATGTTAATTTCATACCCCGCGCTGTCTTCTGTTTTCCGTTCCGTCTTTATATTTTGCATAAGAATACGGTGCGGAATTTTTATTAGAAAATCTATCGTATCTCGGCCATACGAAGGTAGCTGTACTCCTAATGCTTCGGTGCTTTGTAAATATGTTTTTTCAAAAAGATCTATTTTGTATTTTATCGTATCAACGTTGATCCTAAAAAAAACATTGCTTTTAATCTCAAGCTTTGAATTGATATAAGAAGTATCACCTTTTATGTTAATATAGATTATGCCAACCTGTTTTATCTCCGGTCTGTAGTGGGTTATAATGCGACTTCTGAAAATAAATACACTGCTTGCGAAAACAAGCAAGAAGATCAAAAAGAAGATACTTATGTACTTAAGTGCCTTCTTCATTTATTAATTGATTTCAGTAATGGTTAGCTCAACCCTTCTGTTCAATTGCCTTCCCTCAGGATCGTCAGTGCCGTTTGCTTTTGTATTGGATACTGCCGGCGTTTTCTCGCCGTACCCTTTAGCTTTAAAACGACTGGCACTAATACCATTCTCAACCAACTTATTCACCACGGCCTTAGCGCGCTCTTCAGATAATTTTCTGTTGTATTCATTATCTCCTTTGCTGTCGGTATGTCCTGATATCTCCACTTTTAAATTAGGGTTACTTCGCATTAAGGTAACTAAATTTTTAAGCTCTACGTTAGAAATCGGACGTAGCGTTGCCTTATCAAAATCGAAGAAAATATTATTAAGCACGATCTTAGATCCAACGGTAATAGGATTCAGTTTTATATCTTTATTCAGCTCGGAATAATCCGTCTCTTTTTTAATTTCCATATTCTCTGAATAAAACAAATGCCCATCGGCTTGGTAAGTAATATTATAGTTTTTACCGGGCGTTAGAATATAAAGAAACGTACCTGTTTTACTATTGGCATTGTAAACACCTACTACCTTTTCAGTTTCATTATCAGTTATTGTTACAATAGCATTCTTCGCTGGTTTTCCCGATTCATCAATAACATTTCCTTTTATTAATACTAGAGGTTTTGATTTTGCGGTTGGGAACGTTGCCATGTAGTTATCTTTTTCGCCCAAGCCACCTTCTCTAAAAGAAGAGAAATAAGCAGTTCGACCATCAGGACTGATTACATAAAAAACATCATCATCAGTAGTATTTATAGGGAAACCAGCGTTAACAGGTTCTGACCATGTGTTTTCATTTAATTGAAAACTGCTAAAAATATCAAATCCACCCATTGTATTGTGACCGTTAGAACTGAAGTATAATGTAACGCCATCAGGATGGATAAAAGGCGCGTCTTCATCGAACGGTGTGTTTATAACCGGACCCATATTAACTGCTTTTTCCCAGTCGCCTCCAAATTCACGCTTACTAACGTATAAATCTCTTCCGCCGTATCCTCCGGGTTTGTCGCTTGCAAAATAAAGTTTAGTACCATCAGCAGAAATAAATGCGCTCGGCTCCCAATGTTTTGTATTAATGTTATCGTTTAGTTTAATCGGCGTGCTCCACACATCGCCATTTAAGGTTGTTGTGTAAATATTTCCATCACCCGAATCATCTCTGTAAATTAAAATAGTTTGTCCGTCGGGCGAGATGCCAACAGTTGCTTCGTGCCATTCAGTATTAATTGGCGAACCTATGTTTTTGGCTACCGACCAACCGGTTTTTGTTTTGGTTGACATATATATATCTTCCATAAAATTTCCATCCGCATCTTTTTGTGCGCCTGTGCTTTCCGGACGGCGTGAAGTGAAGAAAAGTGTTTGTTGATCAGCAGACAAAACAGAAGAGTAATCACCTGAACTTGAATTTACTGTTGGTCCAAGATTTTG
>JANYIQ010000102.1 GCA_025362575.1 Bacteroidia bacterium | reverse complement strand
ACCGGTTTTAAAATTCCAAAACTAAAATTCGCCAATGAACTTGAAGCAGATATAATAAAAGAAATTGTTATTCTTTGTGGAGGGCAACCTTCTAAAATGAAGCATCTTTTTAACGATTCTTAGGTTTCGAACACTAATGATATTAAATCCGTTGCAATTAATAAAGTTAAAGCTAAGCATTTTGTTTTATAAACTAACATTGTAAAAGCTAAAAACGGATTTATCATCCGTGCCAATTTTATGCCTACCGCGATCGATAAATTTGTTCGGATAAAAGAAAATAGCGGTCGGGAGCACTCACGACACGTCGTGACAACGACCATCGGCAGAGATTTTAGAATTTGCCATCAAAATAAGATCTCGATTTTAAAACGGAATTTAAGAATTTAGGAGAAGAGCGAGGGATGGAGCCATTGTTTGAGCTCTTTTTTATAGCCCGCAGGGATATAAAAAAAGCGAGTGGCGAGAGCTCGGCCGGAAGGCGCGCCATAAAAAAAGATTTAGTACTCCTCAGTAACGCTTATCATTTTATTGGTGCGGAACTCGGTTAGGTTACCTTGTTCGGTTTTTAAAACACCTTTAATGTTTTTTACATCGTCGGGGTTAGCAATGCTTGTTATGGTTACACCAATACGGTGGCTGTCGGTTGAAGCGTAGTAAGTATCAAACAAAACATATTTGTTTTGCTCATCTTCAAAATAAAGGTGGTTAATGTCCATGCCTTCGTTCTCGGCACCACCGCCTCTTAAAAAATAAGCGTATTTAAATTTCATTAAACTCTCGGTTTTATCTTTCGGGAACTCGAACTCAACTTTATCTTTTGTGCCAATTCGGTAAACAATGTAGGTTTTATCTTTATCCATGGCCAGAGTTACATATTTACCATCAGCCGTTTTAAACGACATGATGGAAGTTTCTCTTCCTTTAAGGTTCATGGGTGTTTGTGCGAACAAAAAGCCTGTTACAAAAAGAGCTATAATTGCGAGAATGTTTTTCATAGTTTGTGTTGTTTTTTCAGTCTGTCACGACGTATCGTGAGCATTTAGCCTTACGAAATTACAAAAAAATGTAATATCCGCAAATTGGGGCTAAAAGGCCTGATAATAAAGGAAAGTAGGGCGGAGAAAGCCTTAAATTAAGGGGTTTTGCTCTGTTTTATGGCTTCGTTAATATCGATACGCACACCATTTTTAAAGGCCACCACAAAGCAATCTTTAAAGCCTGCCTCGCGTAATTTTGCCTGATGTTTAAAGGCATCGGCCGATTGCTTATAATTACCCGAAGTGTATTTTAAAGTAGTGCCAACTTTGTAATACCATCCGTTCTCTATGGCAGCATATTTTTCCTGTTTCAGATCCAGTTCTTTTTCGCTTCCGGCAAACTGAACTTTAAATTCAATTTGATCAGTTCCGGTTTTAATTTCAGTTGGCTTTTCAGTTTTAACTTCTTTCTCTTTCTCTTTTTCTTTAACAGCTACTGTTGGTGTTGGGATGGGCTTTTCGTGTTTCAGCTCTTTTTCTTTTACTTCAAGGGTATGGCTTGGCACGGGCTTCACTTCTTTTTCCTTAACCGCCACCGTATGCGTTGGCGCCGGTTTAACAGGCTTGTCTTCTTTTACTACTTCAATGTTTTTTTCTAAAGCAAGTTTTAAACTGTCTTTTTTGCCAAGATCGTTCTTGCTTTCTTTTTCTTTAACCGCAACTGTAGGCGTTTTTATTGTTTTAGCACTGTCGTTCTTGTTAGCATGATTCTCTATTTCTTTTTTCTCGTCTATTATCTCTTTATCGATCTCGGCAAGGGTTTCTAATTTTTCGCCTTGTTTCGGTGGCTCAAGGCTGAGTGTTTTTACTGAATCTTTATCTGCTATCTCAATATCTTCTTCGTCTTCTTTAGGTGTTTTGCCGGTGTTTCCAACTTTTAAATTCTCATTCTCCAGTGGCTCCATGTTCTCGAGCTCATCATTATAATCTTTTTTCTTGCCCTCCACTTCATCTTTGTATCTTCTAAAGCCTTTGTAAATGGAAGCGGAAATATAATTCTGTCCTTTTTCCGATGCTAAAAATTGTTCTTCGAGCGGATTGGTCAAATAACCGATCTCGGTTAAAATACTTGGCATGGCAGTGCGCCACAATACCCAGATACTCTGGCGATGTACACCTTTATCAACACGCCCTGCTTTTTTAGAATACTCTTCCTGAATTTTCATGGCTAACGTTGCGCTTTGCAAAACATAAGCCGAAGTGTAATTACTCATAATGATGTAACTCTCTTCGCTCTCGGGATCAAAACCTTCGTATTTTTTTTCGTAATTCTCTTCCAATAAAATTACCGAGTTCTCGCGCTGCGCCACTTTCATCTTTCCTTCTTCGTTCTTTAAACCCATTACGTAAGTTTCCGATCCAAAGGGTATCGGGTTAATGGTTTCAACAACAACCCATTTTCCTTTTTTGTTCTTGTATCGTTTCGGATGTTTTTTTCCTGTCTTCTTATCTTTTATCATTACCGGTTTTCCGGCAGCATTACAATGAATGGAAATGAAAAGATCGGCCTTGTTTTTATTGGCAATTTTGGCGCGGTCTTCCAATTGCACAAATACATCGGTTTTGCGGGTGTATATAACCTTTACATCTTTGTAATTATCTTCAATAAGCTTGCCCAGTTTTAGCGCCACGGCCAGCGAAACATCCTTTTCTTTATTGCTTACTCCATTGCAGCCGGGGTCGGTACCACCATGGC
>JANYIQ010000096.1 GCA_025362575.1 Bacteroidia bacterium | reverse complement strand
AAATTTAGCAAATACAGCCTGCAAAACATATTCAGACAACAAATAAATATCACTGCCCTTAGCGCTACCCTTATTTACAAGTACCAGAGCCTGTCTATCATGCACTCCCGCCTCACCCTTCACATAGCCCTTTAGGCCGCTTTGTTCAATTAACCAACCTGCTGCCAGCTTATAATTTCCATTCTCCAGTGCATAAGAAACCAATTGAGGTTGTTCTGATTTCAATTTATCATGAAAAGCCACCGTCACCTCAGGGTTTTTAAAAAAACTTCCGGCATTCCCTGTTTTTTTTGGGTCAGGCAACTTACTGCTCCTAATGTTTATTACTGCCTGCGAAATGTTTTTAATGTTGAGATCTGCCCCCATGTTTTGGAGTTCGGCATTAATAGCACCGTAAGATGTATTATAATCAGGTTTTGTGGAAAGCTTATAAGTGACTGAAGTAATGATGAATTTATTTTTAAACTGATGCTTAAAAACACTTTCGCGATACCCAAACTCACATTTATCTTTACTAAATACCTTTTTTGATCCTGTTTCCACATCGCAGGCCTCAAGCTCATAGAATACATCTTTAATTTCTGCGCCATAAGCTCCGATATTCTGCATCGGACTCGCACCAACACATCCGGGAATAAGCGACAGGTTTTCAAGTCCGGCGTAATTATGATCAATGCACCACATTACAAAATCATGCCACACCTCGCCTGCTCCTGCTTTTACAAAAACGTGATCGTTCTCCTCTGTAACAATTGTTATTCCCTTAATTTGATTTTTAACGACAATACCTTCAAAGTTTTTTGTGAACAATAAATTACTGCCTCCGCCTATGATCAGTTTTTCAGAATTCTTGTAAATGGATTGCTGAATTAATTGCTGAAAATCTTCTACAGAATTAATTTCGGTGTAATACCTCGAATAAACCTCTATACCAAAGGTATTAAGGGTCTTTAAGTTTATGTTCTCAAGTATTTTGGGCATTATTCAAAAGTACATAAATAAAGCCTTTTATTTTTTTATCTTTAGCCCAATATCAACAAACATCTTGTTTACAACTACACATAAAAAAGTAACGGTAAGTGTTATAAACGATCTGGCCACCGACCAGCGCGTACAGCGCAGCTGCTCTGCACTGAGCGAGTGCGGGTATTCGGTCTTACTGGTTGGAAGGCGGTTCAAAAACTCTCCCTCGGTTGGTCATTTGCCATACCTGACACTTCGCATGAATTTGCTGTTTAAAACCGGACCGCTTTTTTATTTTTTTTTCAATGTCCGACTGTTCTTTATATTGCTTTTCGCAAAGTCGGACCTGCTCTTTGCAAACGACCTCGATACCCTTCTTCCCAATTATTTAGTTTCCAAATTAAAAGGCATCCCCTTGCTATATGATAGTCACGAAATTTTTTGTGAAGTGCCCGAACTTCAAAAAACACCTATCAAAAAACGTATCTGGGAAAAGCTTGAAAGATCGCTTGTGCCAAAATTAAAACATTGCATTACCGTTAATCAAAGCATTGCCGATTATTTTAAAGAAAAATATAACACGAGTTTTACTATCGTGAGAAACATTCCATTGGCAAGTCCCGATTTCAAATTAAAATCAAAATCACAACTAAACTTACCTGCCAATAAAAAAATAATAATATTTCAGGGTGCCGGGATCAATATCGAGCGTGGCGCCGAAGAGCTGGTTGAAGCAATGAAATTTACGGAAGGTGTTCAATTATTAGTTATTGGAAGTGGCGATGTTTTTCCAAAATTAAAAAAACTCATTACTGAATTAAATCTTACACATAAAATTACCATCATTGATAAATTACCTAAAACAGAACTGCTTCATTACACTTACAATTCGGATCTTGGAATAAGCATTGATAAAGACAGCAATCTGAATTATCATTTTAGTTTACCAAATAAGATCTTCGATTATCTTCAGGCTCAACTTCCAATACTGGCAAGCCGTTTACCGGAAATAGAAAACCTGATGAATACCTATTCAGTTGGTGATTTCATTGAGAGCCATGATCCTGAACATATCGCAAAAAAGATCAATGAAACTTTAAATTCCGCATCTTATTCTCAATGGAAAGAAAACACTCGTAAAGCCATTGCAGAAAATAACTGGGAAAACGAAAAGCTCAAATTAATTGACCTCATTAACACAATAAAATAATTAAAACCATGTTCATTTTTTCGGAGCAAAACTATTATATTTGAATTATGAAATTTTCGGCACAACAAATAGCATCCTTACTTAACGGAACGGTTGAAGGCAATGAAAATGTCAGCGTTTCAGATCTGTCAAAGATAGAAGAAGGTAAACTCGGAACCTTGTCCTTTTTGGCAAATCCGCTTTACACACCTCACATTTACGATACAGATGCCAGCATTGTTATTGTTAATAAAAGCCTGGTGCTTGATAAGCCTGTAAAATCAACCTGCACGCTTATCCGTGTTGATGATGCCTACGGAAGTTTTGCCCAGTTACTCGAAATGTATAATCAGGTTAAATTAAATAAAAGCGGCATTGAACAGCCTTCGCATATCTCAAAAAGTGCCAGTCTTGGTACCGATTGTTATGTCGGGGCATTCGCATACATCGGTGAAAATGTGAAGATCGGGAACAATGTGAAAATTTATCCTCAATGTTATATTGGAGATAATACAACTATTGGAAATAACACAGTTCTATTTGCAGGCGTTAAAGTTTACCACGATTGCATTATCGGTAACGAATGTACCATTCATGCCAGTTCGGTTATTGGAAGTGATGGTTTTGGTTTTGCGCCGAACTCCGAAAACAATTACAAAAAAGTACCTCAAATTGGTAACGTGATCCTTGAAGATAATGTTGAAATTGGCTCCAATACTTCCATCGACAGAGCCACACTTGGTTCTACGATTATTCGCAAAGGAGCCAAATTGGATAATTTAGTTCAAATTGCACATAATGTTGAGATCGGCGAAAATTGCGTTTTGGCCGGGGGTTCTTTCGTGGCAGGCTCCACGAAGCTTGGCAAAAATATCATGATGGGCGGACAAGCCGGGGTTGTTGGGCACATTAAAGTGGCGGATGGCGTTAAAATTGCCGGTCAATCGGGTGTTGGCAGCACCATCGAAAAAGAAGGTGAGATCGTACAAGGCTCACCGGCATTTGCCATTGGCGAATACAAGCGTAGCTATGTATTGTTCAGAAGTTTGCAAAAACTGAACGATCGTATTCGCGACCTTGAAAAAAAATTAAAGTCGTAGCATCTTGCTTATTCTTAAAAAACTGACTTTCTCTCTAATAGTGTCGCTTTTATCGGCAATCTTACTTTTTTTCATAAACTATCAACTTGCCATTTTAATATCACCGCCCACTTTTTACGATTCGGTTAGCGGCGAAACGCACCTTGTAATGCCCATTGGACAGGTGTTTCTGGCCTCCGCAATTTCTTCGATCGCTTTCTTTATTTTGTTTTTCTTCCTATACAGGCGCTATTCGAGAATAATGACCAGGTTCAGCCCTGACAAGGGTTAATTTATATTGAAATTATTCCAAATTTATGGCCTTTGAGTGCCAAAAAATCATTATTTTAGCACGTAGGAGATTTTAGTTTTAAGATCTCTTTTCTAAAACTGTTTTTAAAATGAGCGAAAAGCAAAAAACAATAAAACAAGCTGTTTCTGTTACCGGAGTAGGTTTACATACCGGAAAGCCTGTTACCATTACTTTTAATCCTGCCCCTGAAAATCATTGGTACAAATTTCAACGAATCGATCTGGAAGGACAGCCTATCATTGATGCTGATGTTGATCTGGTTGTTGATACTTCACGCGGCACAACCCTTGAAAAGAATGGAGTTCGCGTACATACAACCGAGCACGTTTTAGCTGCTTTGGTAGGAATGGAAATTGACAATTGTTTGATTCAGTTAAACGGGCCTGAAATGCCCATTATGGACGGAAGTTCATGGAAATTCATTGAAGCCCTTGAAGCAGCAGAAATTGTAGAACAGGAAGCTGAACGTGATTTTTTTGAATTGACCGAAAATCTTACTTACGAAGATCCCATCAAAAAAGTAGAAATGCTGGCTGTTCCTCAAGACAGTTACAGAGCTACCGTGATGGTAGATTATAACAGCGATATTTTAGGAACACAGCATGCCGGCATGTACAATATCGGACAATTTAAAGATGAAATTTCTAAATGCAGAACTTTCGTATTCTTGCACGAACTGGAAGCATTACTTCAACATAATTTAATTAAAGGTGGCGATCTTGATAACGCAATTGTTTTGGTAGATAAAGAATTACCTAAAGACAAATTAGATTATTTAAGAATGGTGTTCAAAAAAGAACATGTTGAAGTAAAAGGACGCGGTATTTTAAATAATACAAAGCTTCATTTTTACAACGAACCTGCGCGACACAAATTATTAGATATTATTGGTGACTTAGCATTGGTTGGAAAACCTTTGAAGATACATGTTCTTGCTGCGCGCCCGGGTCATGCCGGAAACGTTTCTTTTGCAAAAAAGATCAAAGAACAAATTAAGAAACAAAAAACAGAAAAAGATTATCCTAAAATTGATCTCACAGCAACGCCTGTTTTCAATATCATGGATATCATGAAAATATTACCTCACCGTCAGCCGTTTCTATTGATCGATAAGATCATGGAGATCGGTCCTGAACATGTGATCGGTGTAAAAAACGTAACCCTTAACGAAGAGTTCTTTAAAGGACACTTTCCGGATGAGCCTGTAATGCCCGGTGTTATGCTTATTGAAGCCATGGCACAGTGCGGAGGAATTTTAGTTTTAAAAACGGTTCCTGATCCCGAAAATTATCAAACCTATTTTATGAAAATTGATAATGTTCGTTTCAAGCAAAAAGTTATTCCTGGTGATACACTTGTGTTCAGTTTAAATTTAGTGTCACCAATTCGTAGAGGCATTTGCCATATGAAAGGTGCAGCTTATGTAAATAACAAGCCCGTTGTTGAAGCTGAAATGATGGCGCAAATAGTTAAAGTGAGGAACATTGATAAAAAAATTCCAAGCGAAGTTTAACAGAACAATTATTGAATATGATTTCCAATCTTGCTTACGTTCATCCTAAAGCACAAATAGGCAGCAACGTTACCATTGAACCTTTTGCAACCGTTTACGAAGATGTAGTGATTGGAGATAACACCTGGATAGGACCCAATGCCGTTTTAATGGATAAATCTCGCGTTGGAAAGAACTGCAAAATATTTCCTGGTGCAATCATCGGAGGCATTCCTCAGGATCTGAAATTTAAAGGCGAACCCAGTTTAGCTGAAATTGGAGACAATACCATCATTCGCGAGTTTGTTACCTTTAACAGAGGTACAGCTGACCGCATGACAACAAAAGTGGGAAACAATTGTTTGATCATGGCCTACGTGCATTTAGCACACGATTGCATCATTGGCAACAATGTTATTTTAGCGAACAACGTTGGTTTGTCAGGACATATTACCATTGAAGACTACGCCATACTTGAAGGTTTTGTTGGTGCACAGCAATTCACTACCATAGGAGCTCATACATTTGTTGCAGGTTACTCGCAAGTGCGCAAAAGCATTCCACCTTTCGTGAGATGCGCGCGCGAACCACTTCAATATATTGGTGTTAATTCCGTTGGTTTATCACGTCGTGGTTTTTCTCCTGAAAGCATAAAACGCATTGAAGACATTTACAGAATAATTTTCGTAAGAGGCTTATCCATGACCAATGCTTTAGACATGGTTGAGAAAGATTGCCCTGAAGGCCCTGAAAAAACGCTGATCCTTTCTTTCATCCGAAGCCAGGAAGGCGGTATCATAAAAGGCATTTAATTTTAAATTAAAGATGCAGGCTCGCCACAACTTAAACATTGAACTTAAAGATCTGGGTAAAAAGTTTGGCAGCGAATGGATATTTCGAAATTTAGATCTTAACATTTCACAAGGGCAAAAGCTGGCGATTCTGGGCGGTAATGGCTCCGGTAAATCAACACTGCTTCAGGTAATTTCAGGTTATGTGTTGCCCAATCATGGTAAAGTAAATTTTACAGATGGTGGCAAGCTAATTGAAACTGAAGATTACAAAGATCATATTAGTTTAGCTTCGCCCTATTTAGAATTAATTGAAGAATTTGATCTTAAAGAAGTCATTGAGCACTGCGCCATTTACAAACCCTTTGTAAATAATTTAACAAGTGCGCAAATTATTGAGATCTCAGAATTGGGTTCTGCTAAAAATAAAGCCATTAAAAGCTATTCAAGCGGCATGAAACAGCGCGTAAAACTGGCACTGGCCATATTAGCCGATTGTCCTGTTTTACTCTTAGATGAGCCTGTATCCAACCTGGATAAAAATGCTATTGCCTGGTACAAACAACTTATTTCTGATCACGCCGGCAACAAAACCATTATTGTTTGTTCTAATTCTATTAGTGATGAGTTTGGTTTTTGCGATAAGGAGATCAACCTCTCGGATTTTAAGAAGTAAGTATAGACCCACACAGCTTTTATACGGAAAAGGCCAACCATTTATCTGCAAAACCCTACCACTTATTAGATGTTTTAGGTGGCTAAATTAAAACAAGCCGATTTTTCGTAACTTGCAATATTAAAGGGCCTTAGGTCACTTTCAATGAAAAGGAAATTTATAGTTTATTTTTTGTTTTTCTTGATGAGCAGATCATTTGCCTCTCATATTGTTGGCGGTGAAATCTATTACGATTATTTAGGCGCAAACAAATACCAAATCACACTTAAAGTTTATCGTGATTGTTTTAACGGAATTCCCCCACTCGATAATCCTGCTCGAGTATCGATTTTTGATGCCGCAGGTAATATAGTTGATACTTTATATATTGCGATGTTCTCTCTTACGCCTGTACCGCCTTCTATTAATAATCCCTGCATTCAACCTCCCGGAACAGTTTGTGTTGAAGAAGGTGTTTATATTGATACCGTTTTGCTTCCGCCTAAACCCGGTGGTTACGATCTGGTTTATCAAAGATGCTGCCGCAATAACTCCATTTTAAATATCGTGAATCCGGGCAATAGCGGAACAACTTATTGGGAGCACATTCCGGGACCTGAAGTTGTTGCAATAAATTCTTCGCCACGATTCACAAACTTTCCGCCAATATACACTTGCATTGGATTGCAAATAAAATTTAACCATGTGGCAACAGATCCGGATGGAGATATTTTAGTGTACTCTCTGTGCGACCCTTATGATGGTTGTTCACCTCCGCCAACTTCAGGACCCTGCCCGATAGTTGCACCGCCTTTCACGAACTTGAATTTTACGCCTCCTTATACAGGCACTTCACCAATGTCATCCAATCCACTTCTCAACATCAATACAAGCTCAGGGTATTTGAATGGAACTCCTAATCTAAATGGACAATGGGTGGTTTGTGTTTGTGTTAAAGAATACAGAGGCTCTCAATTAATTGGAACGCACTATCGCGATTTTCAGTTCAATGTTGTTTCTTGTCAGGTATCTGTTGCAAGCATTATCCAATCTCAATTAAGTGCATCAGGTAGTTTATGTGCCGGCAATCCAATAAATTTCAACAATCAAAGCGTAGGTGGTAATATTTTTCATTGGGATTTTGGTGTGGCATCATTAAGCAATGATACTTCCAATATAAAAAATCCAACCTATATGTTTCCGGATACCGGTCAATATGTAGTAACTTTAATAACCAACCCCGGTACACCTTGCACCGATACTACTACTCAAACATTTTACATTTACCCACCGTTATCTCCAACTTTGATGCCTGTGGCCGCTCAATGTTTAAAAAATAATAGTTTTAATTTTACAGTGAACGGCAGTTTTACTTCTTACGCCACATTTAACTGGAATTTTATTTCAGGTACACCCTCTTCATCAACCTTACAAAATCCGAATGGAATAACTTATGCCGCAACCGGTAAATACCCGGTAAAAGTTGTTGTTAAACAAGCCGTTTGTACACGTACCTTAACCGATACTGCAAGAATATTTCAAAATCCTTCTTTAATTTTTGATCCCGGCAAATACATAGTCTGTGATTCAACACTAACTAAATTCAATAACCTAACGCCTACAACTCTTCCCACAACCTACAACTGGTTATTCAGCAACGGCACTGTTCTTCATGGCCCGCAACCTTCGCATATGTTTAGTCCACCCGGTGTATATAACCTTACGCTCACCATTATTACACTGAGCGGTTGTATCGACACTATTAATTATGTTGTACCGGCATTTATAACCGTAAATCCTAAACCCAATGCTAATTTTAATTTTCTCCCAACTACAACTACGATCTTCGATCCGGATATTTATTTTTTTGATCTAAGCTCCGGTGCTACTTCCTGGTATTACGATCTTGGCGATGGAGATAATTCAACAATGGTCAATCCTTCACATCATTACAACGCTCCCGGAAATTTTTATGTTACTCAAACTGTAAGTAATAATTTTTCATGCAACGATACCATAACTAAACTTGTAAAAATATTACCCGAATTCCGTTTTTGGATACCCAACTCCTTTACACCACATAATAAAGACGGCTTGAACGATGTATTTAAGCCCAGCTTATATGGCGTTGAAGAATACGATTTTTCAATATATAACCGTTGGGGCCAACTGATCTTTAAAACTAACGATACCGATCATGGCTGGGATGGTAAATTTAAAGGGGTAGAATGTGAACAAGGCGCTTATAGCTGGCTGATCAATTTTAAAAATGAAGTTAGCATACGAAGAGAACAACATTACGGAAGTGTAACTATCTTAAAGTAAATTTACCCCCGACCCATACCTTCGAATTTTAGCATAATTTAGTCACTTGTATCTTCCTATTCTACTTAAATTCCTTACCTTTACATCATGAATAAAATGGATATGACCGACTACTTTATTATTGGCTTTATTGCCATAATATTTATTACAGGTGCAATTACAGTTTTTAGATTCATGCGTAAAAGAAATTAAATGGCAACTCTGCAATTCATATTATTCTTAAATCTTGGCGGCGGAGAGATCGTGATGATCTTATTTGTGATTCTTCTTTTATTCGGAGGCAAAGGAATTCCAAATGTTGCCAAAGCCTTAGGAAAAGGGATCCGCGAATTTAAAGATGCGGCAAATGGCATACAAAGAGATATTCAGCAAAGTACCGGCGGCATAACGCAGCAGATCAACGAACACGTTCAGGAAGTAAAAAAAGAAATTGAAAAAGAGTGATTTTCAAATGAAGTTACTTTTCATTTTTAGCTTTCTTTTCTCCAGTATTTTTAGCTCCGCTCAAAGCGATCCCGATAAAATAAAGATCAAAAGATCCGATACTCAATTCTACTTTTTTCAGCTCGGAAAAAGATCCGACACAATTTCCACCAACAATAATCTATTCTATCTTAACATTCCCCGATCCAAACGTTGCAGCTATAAAATTGAGATCCAAAACGGACAATTACTGAAAACCAAAAGCGATACTGTATTTAAATTGATGCGTGTGAACAACATTAATTATGTTCATTATTATGAAGATAGTTTGACCACAGTGCACAATAGCAACACACTGGCCAGATGTAGCAAATATAAAGTGGCCATTGATGGCGCCAATAATTTAAATACGCCGCACACTGTTCAGGTAAAATTCATTGATTCGGCAACAGACAACCTGATATTGGTAAATAAATTTTATTATAAATGATCCTGGGACATTTTTATAAAATATCATCATCAACTTTACTAAACCCTTTGCACACTTTCGGTTAATTTCTATCTTTAAAGCATGAATTTGAACAAAGAATCTAAATACCCTTCGGGTTTGCCATTTTTGGTATTCACTGAATTTTGGGAACGCTTCGGATATTATTTAATGATAGGGATCTTTACCCTTTACATGATAGGCGACCCTTTAAAAGGTGGTTTAGGTTGGGATAACTCGGAAGCTGCCGATGTGTTCGGAACGTTCATAGCACTTGCCTATTTGACACCATTTATGGGTGGCTTATTAGCCGATCTTAAATTAGGTTATCGTTTTTGCATAACCCTTGGCGGGATCTTAATGGGCATTGGCTATTGCATGCTCGCCATTCCCGAAAAATGGGCTTTTTATACTGCACTCGGCATAATGGTAGTTGGTAATGGGTTCTTTAAACCAAACATTTCAACTTTGCTTGGTAATTTATTTAACGACCCACGTTACAAACACAAAAAAGATACCGGCTACAATATCTTTTACATGGGAATAAATGTTGGTGCCTTCATCTGCAACTTCATTGCTGCCGTTATGCGTAACAAAATTGGCTGGGATGCAGCCTTTATTACCGCGGGATGCGGAATGTTCCTGGGAGTTATCACGTTCTGGACGGGCATGAAGCATTACAAACATGTTGATGTGCGTCGTGAGCCAAAACCCGAAGACAAGCCTTTATTGATGCAGTTTGTAAAAGTACTCGGCGTTGGATTAATTTTTGCCATAGCAGGATGGATGATCCCTGACAACATTATGGGAAGCAACAGTACAGATGCTTTTTTCATGTTCTGCATTCCCGTAATTTATTTTTACGCTTCCATTTACAAGAAAGCAAATACCGAAGAACGTAAACCTTTGGGAACCATGTTCACCATTTTTATTATCGTTATTTTATTCTGGGCCATCTTTAAACAGAATGGTACTGCACTCACTACCTACGCAGAATTTTATACCGATCGCGAAACGCCAACAGCCATAACCGGCATCACCGAAAAATTATGCTTCTCAGAAAAGTTAGTTGCCGAAAATAAAGAGGTGAACCAGGTAGACGAACAATTCCGGAAAATTAAAGACGCAGAAGGTAAACCCAAAAAATGTACCGACTACCCACTTTACTTTAAAAATCTGGAGGCTTCAAAAATTCCACCGCAAGGCCAATCGCTAAGCTTGGTTAACACCGAAATATTTCAATCGGTTAATCCATTTTTTGTGGTCGTGTTAACGCCATTGATCATTGCGTTTTTTGCTTTTATGCGAAAGCGAAACAAAGAACCAACAACGGCTTCAAAGATCGCTTATGGTTTATTGATCAGCGCACTCTCTACTTTGGTGATGGTGGCTGCCGTATATTATACGGATAACGGAATGCACAAAGCCTCTGCCTGGTGGTTGTTTGCCTGTTACGGGGTTGTAACCGTTGGTGAATTATGTTTAAGCCCCATGGGCTTATCGATGGTTTCCAAATTATCTCCCGTGCGCTTAACCGCATTAATGATGGGTGGCTGGAGTCTGGCAACTTCGATAGGAAATAAATTAAGTGGTGTGCTGGCAAAGAACTGGGATAAATTTGACAACAAAGCCAACTATTTTTATTTGAATTTCGCACTCTTATTATTTGCAACCATAATAATGTTCTTACTCTTAAAACGTTTGAACAAAGTTTTTAAAGAAGGATAATTTTTTGAATATGATAATTGCTGCTGTAGTTGTTACCGATCTGAATAATGCCATTGGCAGGGAAAATAAATTGCTCTGCCATTTACCGGCCGATCTAAAGTTCTTTAAAGCCACTACCATGGGTTGTCCGGTGATCATGGGAAGAAAGACCTTTGACTCCATTGGCAGAACATTACCCGGAAGAAGGAACATTGTGATCACACGTAACACAGATTTTAAATTTGAAGGGGTAGATGTTTATCATTCCGTTGCAGACTGTTTTAAAAACCTTAATGAAGAACGTGTATTCATTATTGGCGGTGCCGAAATATACCGTCAAACTCAAAATATCACTAACGAGATCTATCGCACACTGATCCATCACAAATTTGAGGCAGATACTTTTTATCCTGAAATAAACTCAAATGAATTTGAATTGGTTTGGGAAGAATCGCATCAAAAAGATGAGAAGAACATTTACGATTACACTTTCCAGAAATTCGTAAGGAAGAAATAATTACTTTTTATAAAAATCGGGTTTTCTTTTTTCCAGAAAGGCAGCAACGCCCTCTTTAAAATCATTTTTCGTAAAACACTTACTGAATTCTTCCAGCTCCTTCGCAAAACCATCTATTCTCGGTTCAAAATAAGCGTTTACCGCTTTAATAACTCCCGAAACAGCTATTGGCGATTTGGAAATAATGGTTTGCAGTAATTCATTACTTTTAGTCAATAATTCGTTTTGTGGCACTACATAATTCACTAAGCCTAAACTTAGGGCCTCGTTCGCATTTATTATGGCGCCACTCATGTGCATTTCGGTGGCCTTTGTTTTTCCAATATATTGGATCAACCGCTGCGTTCCACCATAACCGGCGATCAAACCTAAATTCACTTCCGGCTGACCAAACTTTGCGTTGTCACTTGCTATTCGCAAATGACATGCCATAGCCAATTCACAACCGCCGCCGAGTGCATAACCGTTAATTGCCGCCAAAACAGGCTTGGTACAGGTTTCAATTTTTTGCAATGCAATTTGTCCGGCCTTTGCCAAAGCCTTACCTTGTTGCTTTGTCAGCCCCATGAACTCCTTAATGTCCGCGCCGGATACAAATGATTTTTGTCCTGCCCCTGTAATTATAATCGCCTTTACTTCTTTCTGCTTCTGAGCGTCCATGATCGCTTTCTCAAGTTCTTTAACCGTTCTTTTATTTAAGGCATTCAGTTTTTCCTCACGGTTAATTGTTATGGTTAAAATTCCATCTTCAACTTTCATTAAAAGGTTATCTAATTTCATGATCTGAATTTTATTGTTTAGCGTAAGATCGGTCCGGAAAATATTTATCCCTTATGATCAGGCATTTTTTCTCAAGGAATTGATATAACAGATAACTTGCCAGAACCGTAAAAGCAAAAGCGATGATCCCGATCAGTTTAACATCAATGTTCAGTGATTCAAATACAGTTTGAGTGGCCACCAGAATTTGATCGTGCATAAGATATAAAGCATAAGAAAGTTTACTGCCCCAAACCACCATGCTGTTCACAATACCTAAGGCTTTCGGTTTTAATGCGTTTATCGAATTCTCTATGTAAGGCAAAGTAATAACAATTACAAAAGAACATAAACTAAAATTAATTGTTCTTGTCCAGAAATGCTGATTAATATTATCTGTCGGAGTTCTGATCATATACATCACTAATACGTAACCAATAAAGACCAACATTGAAAATGCGAAGAAGCCTGCGGTGTTCATTTTCTTGAAGACCTCCTTATAGTGCATTTTTACAAAGGCCAGAATCACACCCATCAAAAGCGTATCCTGTCTGAAAGGTACATTACCCGTTAACCCTTCCCAGTGCGTATCCGTTTTATAAACCCAAATGGTTCTTAATACATTAATGAGAATGATAATACCTACAATGAACATGGCTACTGCTCCTTTTTTAAAGCTTACAAAGCGCATGAATAAAAACAACATCACCGGAATTACGAGATAAAACCACTCATCAATAACTAATGTCCAGGTTTCGGGATAAAAGGTGATCCCATAAAAATGGTTCTGTAAAAAGAAAACATAATACAAGATGTTCCATCCTATGGATGGGTCGAAAGCGAATTTTAAAAAAATAGCAAAATAATAAAGTGGTAAAATTCTGAACCAGCGACGAATCATGAATCGCTTCAATGAAGAAGGCTCAATGGTATCTGAGGAATAAAAATCATTGAATAAGATCTGTCCGATCAAAAAACCACTGATCACAAATAAATACTCAATGGCGTAATACCCAACGTTAAAACCAGGAGTGTAACCATAATGTCGCAAAATAACGAGTAATATTGACAGGGCGCGTACAAGATCTATACCAAAACTCCGTTTCATTAAAATTCAAATTTATATCCAACACCTTTAACCGTTTTAAAATAATCGTCGCCCAGTTTTTCACGTAATTTACGAATGTGAACATCAATGGTTCGGTCGCCTACAACTACTTCATCACCCCAAACAGTATCTAGAATAAATTCACGGGTAAAAACCTTTCCGGGTTTACTACTAAGTAAAGCCAGCAATTTAAATTCCTTTTTAGGCAAAACAATTTCCTCATTGTTCTTATACACCATGTATTTATCAAAGTCTATTTTTATATCTCCTATATTTGAGATCTTACCGGCTTCTTCGGTTGTTTTAAAACGACGCAACAAAGCCTTAATTCTGCTTATGAAAACACGCGGTTTAATAGGTTTTGTAATGTAATCATCGGCTCCTACTTCAAAACCGGCTATTTGGGTAAAATCTTCGTTGCGAGCCGTTAAAAAAGTGATAATAGTATCGTTCAGGTTTTCTATTGTTCTCAGCTGTCTGCAGGTTTCAATGCCATCCATTTCATTCATCATCACATCAAGAACGATCAAATGCGGAACTTCTCTCTTTGCAACTTCAAGGGCCTTTTTCCCATTATCTGCAGTAAAAACCACATAACCTTCTTTTTTTAAATTGTAACTTAAAAAATCAAGAATATCAGGTTCATCATCTACCAGTAAAATTTTATAATTAGAATTTTCCTGCATTTAGAGTATTTATATAAGATCGAAAACTGAATTTACTCCCGGATATCTGTTGGTGGTAAACCCTTCGGCATAAGGCACATTTATTGAACGACCCCAGATAGCGTTCTTTGCTTTTATAACCTCCAGAAATTCCTTACTTGAGATTGGGGTTTGAGGTTCTTTTGAACTCGGGTCAAAAAATTGCGATGAATAAGCCATGATGGATTCCATTTTCTTATCCATGAATTTACTGATATCAATTACAAAATCCGGATGAATGTAATTATCTTGTATGTAATTATAAACTGCTTTTGGGCGCCAAGCTAATTGGATCTGACCATTCAATTTCGTTTCTACTTTTGCTAAACCACTGTAAAAACAAGCGTCTGCTATTAATTTAGCAGCTCGTCCGTGATCAGGATGGCGATCACTTATCGCATTTGCAAATACAATTTCAGGTTGATGTAAGCGTATTTGTTCAATGATAAGTCGCTGATTTTTTTCGTCGTTGCTAAAAAAACCATCGGCCATGTTCAATTGCGTTCTTATTTTCAATCCTAAAATTTCGGAGGCCTTAATTGCTTCCGTGGTGCGTAATTCTGCACTTCCGCGGGTTCCTAACTCACCTTTGGTAAGATCAAGTATACCAACAGTCTTTCCAATGGCAATATGCTTTAAAATGGTGCCGCTGCACGACAGCTCTACATCATCGGGATGAACTCCTATGGCTAAAATATCTAGTTTCATAAAAGACTACTACTTACTTCTTTCCTTCGATCCAATTAATGATCTTACTGCAATCAGGAGATTTATTTGGTCCAACGCTATCTACCAAATAACCATTTTCGTCAATTAAATATTTCTGAAAATTCCATTTCACACTGCTGCTCATTACACCATTCTTTCCTTTGTCAGTGATCCACTTGTAGATCTCACACATGTCATCGCCTTTTACCGAAACTTTTTCCATCATTTGAAAAGTTACACCATAATTCTTTGTGCAAAATGTTTTAATTTCAGCATTGCTTCCCGGTTCCTGGTGACCGAAATTGTTTGCCGGAAAACCAATGATAGTAAAATTTTTATCCTTGTATTTTTTATAAACTTCTTCCAGTTGTTTGTATTGCGGCGTAAAACCACATTCACTTGCAGTATTTACGATCAATACCTTTTTTCCTTTTAAGGTACTGAAGTCGAAATCAGTTCCTTCAATGGTTTTAGCTTTAAATTGATGTATGCTCGTTTTAAGCGGGTCTGTTTTTTTTCCAAAAAATGATAATAAGCTAAATGCCATAATTGATAATAAAAGAGTTAGTTTTTTCATGATGTTATTTTATAATAATTGAATAATTATTAAGTTTAAACAAATTTAAGACTAATTATGGAGATTTGGCACAATACCCCGACTTTAAAGGAAATTAACCAATTAAACGTTAATACTTTAGGAGAATTCATGGAAATAAATTTTTTTGAGATCGGCAATAATTACATCAAGGCAACCATGCCTGTAAATCATAAAACCAAACAGCCCTTTGGCCTATTACATGGAGGCGCTTCGGTAGCCCTGGCAGAAACGCTTGGCAGCGTGGCAAGCTGGTGTGTTGTAAACCGTGATGTTTTCATTGGCGTTGGAATTGAAATTAATGCCAACCATATAAAAGCTGTTCTGAGCGGAACGGTCACCGGTGTTTGCAAAGCCATTCATGTTTCGGGAAAAAACCATGTTTGGGGTATCGAGATCTTTAATGATAAAAATGAATTATGCTGTGTGAGCAGATTTACTTGCACTGTGGTGGCAAAGAACAAATTCATTTAGTGGGGCGTTCCCTGCGGGCCGCGCTCTCGCAACTCGCTTTTTTGCACACTCCGTGATGCAAAAAGAGCTCAGACAAATTGCTCCATCGCTAACGCTCATCATCCTTACTCAAATACAAGTATTCAAAAAACTTTCAATTTCCATATAAATATATTCCAGATCCTCATCACTAATGCAATATGGCGGCAAAATGTAAAATACATTTCCAAGTGGCCTCAATAAAATATTTTTTTTAATAAAGTATTCGGCAATTCTTTCGGAAGCCATATTCAAATAATGTGTCTCTTCGCTTGTTTCTAATTCAAAAGCCAGAATGGTTCCGCAACAACGCACATTTTTTAAAGCTTTATGGTATTCTATTTTGTTATAAAATTTTTCATGCTGCTCATGAATTCGTTCAATGTTTTTCCAGGTATTCTCTTCGTCCAGAACATCTAAACTGGCCAGTGCCGCAGCACAGGCTGTAGGATTAGCCGTATAGCTGTGCCCGTGAAAAAATGTTTTGGTTTTATCGTCGCTTATAAATGCTGTATGAATGAATTCAGCGCAACTCGTAACTCCTAATGGCATGTAGCCACCGGTCAATCCTTTCGATAAACAAATAATGTCAGGATTATTTTTTAAATGATCGCTCGCAAAATATTTCCCTGTTCTTCCAAAACCGGTCATTACCTCATCAGCAATTGTTATCACATTATTTTGTTTACAGAGATCAATCAACTCATCCAGATATTTTGCCTCATACATTTTCATGCCGGCTGCACCCTGCACCAAAGGCTCAAATATGAAACCGGCGATGCTGTGATTTTCGATCAGGCGTTTTAACTGCTCCTTAATGAAATCAATATTGCTCTCATTCGGCAACGAAACATGCACTACATCAAACAATAAATTTTCAAAAGCGTTATTAAAAACATTACGCTCACCTACACTCATGCCGCCAAAAGTATCTCCATGATAAGCATTTTCAAAAGCTATGAAAATCCTGCGCTGCTCACCTTTATTATGCCAGTATTGCAAAGCCATTTTCAAACCTACCTCAACAGCGGTTGATCCGTTGTCTGAATAAAATATCTTGTTTTGATTTTCAGGTAAGTGCTTCAAAAGTATTTCTGCCAGTGTAACGGCGGGCTTATGAGTAAATCCGCTGAATATGGCATGTTCCATTTTAAATACCTGCTCCGCTACTTTCTTCGAAATATAGGAGTTACAGTGCCCGTGCAGATTAACCCACCACGAAGCAATGGCATCAATGATCTTATTTCCCTTGTCATCGTAAAAATAAGAACCTTCTGCCCTTTCTATAACAATATTAGGCTCGGCATTTTTTAAATGCGTGAACGGGTGCCAAACGTGTGCTTTATCTTTATCTTGAAGTGACATTATAATTTTATCTTTTGAGCTTGTTCAATAATAAACTCTTTATTCATAGTTTCGGCATGCGGTATTCTGCCAATAACATGTATAGGCTTGTAATTACAAATGCTTTGTTCTATCTCGGGCGCAAATTCACCATTAAAAATAATTCCTGCCAATTTATGATCATTCGCCATTAAATATTCAATAGCCAAAAGAGTGTGATTGATACAACCCAAATAATCCGTTGCCACCAAAATAACTTCGGCATCAAATTTTTTAGCTAATTCAATAACATAATTCTCATCATTTATGGGAACCAATGGTCCGCCCGCTCCTTCAATTATCAAATTATTCTTTGTTTCGGGTAAATTCAATTTACTCCATTCAATGGTTAGGTTCTCAAGTTTTGCGGCAAGGTTTGGAGAAACAGCTTCTTTCAACAAATAGATCTCATCAAAAATTTTAGTACTATCATTTGAGATTAATGATTTTACGATCTCTGTATCGCGACCCATTTCTTCCCCTGTTTGTATGGGTTTCCAATAATCGGCCCTTAAAGCCTCGGTTAATACCGCCGAAGCAATTGTTTTACCAACGTTAGTTCCAATGCCTGTTACAAAATACCTTTTCATTTAATAAGTTTTGTCAGTTTCTTTATTTCATCAAAGGTATTAAAGGCGTGCAAACAAATTCTCAGCCTTTCCTTTCCTTCTTTTACCGTGGGGCTTTTTATGGCCTTTACATAAATATCCTTTTCAGACAATTTTTTTTCAAGAGCATCTGCTTTTTCATTGCCTTTAACTATTTTACAATGTATTGCACTTTTGCTTTCAATTATTTTTTTTGACGGTTTTACAAGAGAATTAAAATAAGCAATGTTCTTTTTTAATTCTTCCATCTGAATATTTTCTTTCAATAAAGCATAGGCAGCCTTAATATTCAAAAGTGCTTTTACAGGTAAAGCTGTTGTATAAATGAATGAACGCGAATAGTTGATCAAATAATTTCTCAAATCATTGCTTCCAACTATGGCTGCGCCGTGGCAACCCATGGCTTTACCGTAAGTATAGATCCGGGCAAAACATTTTTGTTCAATGCCAAATTCATTACACAAACCTCTTCCTTCTTTTCCAAAAACTCCAATGGCATGTGCTTCATCAACTATCAAATAACAATTATCATTACACAATTCTGCCAACTCCTTCAATGGTGCTTCATCTCCATCCATGGAATAAACACTTTCTACAACAATAAAAATATTTTTATAATTGCTTTTATGTCTTTGCAATAATTCCTTTAAATGCGTTGTATCGTTATGCCTGAATTTATAGTGTTTAGCGTAGCTTAAACGTATACCATCATAAAGAGAAGCATGCATAAGTTCATCCGAAAGTATCAGATCTTCTTTTTGTGCAATGCAACTCATTAAACCTAAATTAGCATCGTAACCCGAATTGTATATCAAAGCCGCTTCCGAATTATGAAACGCGGCAATTCCCTTTTCTAAATTTTCAGCAAATTCTGTATTACCTGAAATTAAACGTGAACCGGTAGAACCTGACATTTGGAAATTCAGATCCATTTCTTTCGCCTTTGCTTCCAGTAAACCTAGTTTGGAAAAGCCCAGATAATCGTTGCTGCAAAAATCAGTTTGAGGAAACTGATCTCGTAATTCACGAAAAAGCCCATTGCGTTTACGTTCTTCAATTGCCTGAAGCATGTGCAAAGGGGCTTTCAACATTTTCAAATTAATTATTATCGAGCTTCAATAATGATTGCTGTCCGTTTTGAGTAGCGCGAACCAAACCATTCTCTTCGAGCTTTAACTTTTCGTATTTTGGTTCTACCAATAGTTTTCCGTTATTATCAATAACACCTTCTTTAAAATTTTTACGCACAACAGCTTTTCCGCCATGAAACATCCCAATATGTTCATACACGGGCTCTGCGATAACTTTTCCCTGAGAGTTGATCAATCCAATTAAACCAATTTTATGCACAACTGCAATGCCATCTGCACCAAACATGCTTATTTTGTCGTATTCAGGTTTAATTATTTCTTTACCTTCACTATTAATAGCTCCAAATTTGCCATACAATTTTACAATGGCCACACCATTCTCAAATCTGCCAATGTGATCATATTTACCTGAAATTTCAGTTTGCGCAACCGAATTCAATGCAATGAAGACAAATAATGCCGGAATTATTTTTTTCATGATCCTTAAATTAATTCTTCTGTAAGTTTATCTGAAAAAGCTTTTTTAGGAGTTAAACCTAAGGTCTTGAACATTTCCATATCCTGATTATATTCCGGATTTGGAGTGGTCAATAATTTATCGCCTGCAAAAATAGAATTCGCGCCAGCCATAAAACAAAGTGCCTGACCTTCCATACTCATGCTCATGCGGCCTGCACTTAAACGTACTGCAGTTCTTGGCAATACAATCCGTGTAGTGGCGATCATTCTTACCATATCCCAAATTGGAACGGGTGGCTGATCTTCCAATGGAGTACCTTCAACAGCAACCAAAGCATTAATGGGAACCGATTCCGGCTGAGGACGTAAAATACTTAATGCATACAACATCCCAACTCTGTCTTCAGCTTTTTCTCCCATGCCAATAATACCACCCGAACAAACCGTTAATCCTGCTTTACGAACATTTTTAATGGTATTCAAACGGTCATCGTAATTACGAGTTGAAATGATATTATTATAATTTTCTTCTGATGTATCTAAATTGTGATTGTAAGCATACAAACCCGCTTCTGCCAATCGTTTTGCCTGATCTTCGGTTACCATTCCTAAAGTGGCACAAACCTCCAAACCTTTACTGTTAATGGTTTTCACCATATCCAATACTTTATCGAAATCTTTGTTATCGCGAACCTCTCTCCATGCCGCACCAAGGCACATTCTGCTCGCACCGCCTGCTTTTGCGTTATCAGCCGCAACGGTAACCTCTGCAACATCCATTAATTTATGAACCTTTACTTCGGTATGATAGCGCGCAGCTTGCGGACAATATGCGCAATCTTCGGGGCAACCGCCGGTTTTAATAGATAACAAAGAACTCACCTGCACTTCACCAACCGTATGAAATTGTTTGTGCGTTTCGGCTGCTTTATAAATTAACTCCATTAACGGAGTGTTGTACACTTCTAATATTTCTTGTTTGGTCCAGTTTTTCATAGTAAAATTTTAAACTTTACCCCGTTGAACTTTGTCCTACGGGGTAAACAAAAATAAGGATAAGCTTTAACTCAAACAAGCCGTTAATAACCACATATAGTTAAAAAATACTACCTTTTATGAGTGTGACTTTTATCATTAAACCCGTTATTTGTAGTATACACACAAACAATGCGTTATTTACTCTCAATAGTTCTGTTTTTCATGGTTTTTAGCCTTTCGGCTCAAAACGACGAAATGTTCAAGCAAAAACGTGAACGTAAACGCGTTTGGCGAAGGCATCACGGTAGTAGGGAACGCAATAATAAAACTGCCTATAATCCTTATCTTAACTTAAAAGATAAAGACAAGCCCAGTGCCCGGATGGCCAGAGGTAATAAAAAAGAGATCAGGCACCAAAAACGCATGGCGCGTAAATCACTGCGAACCGGCAAACGAAAAACGCATAATTAACATAACTTATTTGCAGCAGTTTACACCTTACTCTGACAAGGTTTTAAACTCCTGTCAGAGTAAGGATTGAGCACGAATTAAAATGATAAATAAAATAGAAACATTAAGCCCCAATTCTATTTATCATGTATATAATCGCGCTAATGGAAGCGAACGACTTTTTCTGTCAGACGATAATTATAATTATTTTCTAAAAAAATACCGCGAATATATTTCCCCTATTGCAGATACCTACTGCTATTGCTTGATGCCAAATCATTTCCATTTTCTTTTACTAATAAAAAGCGAAAAAGAACTTGTTGGATTAACCGGATTAAAAAAAGAAGAAAAACCTGATGCAAATTACCTTAGTAAACAATTCTCAAATCTTTTTAATGGTTATACTCAAGCTCTTAATAAACAAACCGGAAGAAAAGGATCGCTATTTATGCGGCCTTATAAACGCATTGCAGTGACAGATAGCAAATACCTTATTAATTTAGTTAAATATATTCATTGTAATCCCGTAGAGGCCGGTATTTGCCGAAATCTGATAGAATGGAAATATTCTTCATATAATCAACTTCTGTCAACAAGTGAAACATTTATAAAAAGAGAAGGGGTGTTGGACTGGTTTGGAGACATAGAAAATTTTAAGGTTATGCATTTGAACCGAGTCTGACAGGATTTAAGCTAACCCAAGTCTGACAGGGCTTAACTAACCCAAGTCTGACAGGGTTTAAAACCCTGTCAGACTTGGGACCCCTCTCA
>JANYIQ010000240.1 GCA_025362575.1 Bacteroidia bacterium | reverse complement strand
TGGATCAGAAAATTCGTAAACTTTTTGCTCAGCCCCTTCTCCAATGTAATTTGACTCATCAACATCTATATACCAAAGGCTTTTGGCTTCGATAAATTCAATTAAGACCTGCGTTTCTTGCTCCTTGATGAGCTTTGCTTTTGCAGTTCCTTGAACTGTTTTCTTTTTTCTTCTAAGGTAATCGGTAATTGCTTGGATAATTTTTCCATTCCTAACCGATCCATTTCCTGAAATGATACTTTGTAATTCATGTTTTAAGGACATTTACATAAAGGTAGTAATTTTCAAACAAATTGGCAAACCGGCAACTAGATGAAATTCATGGCGTGCAACACCTGGGCTAACAGCGGTCCTGCCCTATTTTTTGCATGTTAACGCTCAAATGTGTAACTTGTACTTAGTAAAAACCGGCTAAGGCCACACCCCATTATTAAGGCGCCGATAGCGATACCGGTAATATTTCATGGTAGAAAAATATAAAAACATATTGAAGACAGTTATAAAAACATTTTCCTTTTTAGTTATTTTCATTTTTTTTGAAACTGGTTGCAAAAAAACACCTTTCACAGATGACAAGTTAAGTTTAAAAAAACAAAATTATTATGGTAATGAACTTAAGATTAATGGTTATTATTACACGGAATACGAAAGCAATGGTTCCACAAAATGGGACACTTATTTTTTTATAATAACGGCATTATTGAATGTGGATCTTCCTTTTCTTCATCTGAAATAATCCAAAAGGAAAATGAATTTAAAGATGGGTCGTATTATACATTTTCATCAAAAAGCAAATATTGTTGGGGCGTTTTTCACATTGATGGTAATGGCATCAAATTCGAAAGATGGTATCTGGGCGATGGCCTGACACTGAAAGCATACGTTAGGGAAGGAACTATTTTAAATGATACCACTTTTATTATTACAGAAAGTTATAGATTTGTTAGAGGAAAAAAGAAGAAAAAAAGCGCAGAAGACGAAACTTATCATTTTAAAGCATTAAACCCTAAGCCAGATAGCACTAACAAATTTGTTAAATAATTTTCCTCTGAAGAAAAATAAATCCATTTACTAATTTCCCAGTTAGCACGGTCCCGATAGCAATCGGCATTAAATCATTAACGTTCGAAATTCGTTAAACCATATATCGTACCTACGGCACTCTTAATCCTTCTATTTAATTGTTTCTAATAATATCCGGCTCCAATGGAGCCTGTTATCACTAAGAATAACCCCAGAGGGGTTTAACATTAATAGAAACAATTACAACACACCGTTCAAAACCTATGGAGCCTATTATTACGCATAACCCCGGTGGGGTTTAATATTAATAGGAACAATGACACCACCCCTTTCAAAACCCCGTAGGGGTGATATATTAAATTTTTCGAATATTAATGATATTAAATCCGTCACACAAAATAAAGATGCTTCCCGCTGGTCGGTGAGCTACGCTCCCGGCCTAACAATTCTCATGATTATTTTTATTAGATCATCCTCATCAGCACAATTTTAACCTTCGTGGGTCGGGATTAAAAATTCCCGACTAGCTGTAAATTTTTGTAAATAAAAAAAGGATGTCCTTTCAAACATCCTTTAAATTCATTTACAATTAAATTAAGCCTTGGTTTTAAATTTATTAATGGCATTTACTGTGAACTCAGAAAGCACTAATTTTCCGCTCATACCGGCGCGTTCGATCAATAATTTATCCCAGTGTTCTGTTCCTTCCCACATTACTTTTTTTAGCATGGCCATGGCTTCGGGGTTTGACTTTGATAATTTATCGGTTAAAAAAGTAATGGCAGTATCCATTTCTTCAGGCGAAGGAAATACTTCGGCATACAAACCTTTTTCTTTTGCCCATTCAGAGCTTTTCCATTCGGTAGCATCAATGGTTAACTGACAAAAAGAAGACGTTCCAATTTTGCGTTCAACGGCCGGGCCAACTACAAAAGGACCAATACCAACAGCAAGCTCGCTTAATTTTACAGAAGCGCCTGTAACAGCAATGGTGTAGTCGGCTGCCGATGCAATGCCTACGCCGCCGCCAACTGCTTTACCTTGAACGCGAGCAATAACAAATTTAGGGGCTTTACGCATGGCATTTATTACGAGTGCAAAACCCGAGAAAAATTTTAAACCTGTTTCAATATCTTTAATGGCAATAAGCTCATCGAAACTTGCTCCGGCGCAAAATGCTTTTTCGCCTTCGCTTTTTAATACAATGACTTTTGCATTATCATCTTTACCTAATTTTTCTATCTCGGCGGCTAAATTGCGCAACTGAGTTCCGGGCATTGAATTACTTTGAGGATGAAAAAAAGTGATGGTTCCTACACCATCCTTTATTTCTGATTTTACGTAAGGTTCCATGATGATAAGTTAAGAGTTATTAGTTCGGAGTTCGTAGTAAAAGAGATCAAACCAACATCGCGATCGGATTCTCTAAATACATTTTTAATGTTTGAAGGAACGCCGCGCCGGTTGCGCCGTCTACAGAACGGTGATCGCAGGCTAAAGTCAATTTCATAACATTACCCGGCACAACCATGTTATTTTTTACAACAGGTATCTGACGAATTGCACCAACTGAAAGTATACACGATTCGGGTGAATTAATAATTGAGGTGAACGATTCGATACCAAACATTCCTAAATTAGAAACCGTGAAGGTATTTCCTTCCCAATCTGCCGGTTGTAATTTCTTTTCTTTGGCACGTTTGCCAAGATCTTTTGCTTCGCCGCCAATTTGCGATAATGCTTTTTGATCGGCAAAACGAATTACAGGTACAAGCAAGCCATCTTCAACAGCAACTGCCATGCCAATATGTATGTGCTGAAATAAACGGATCTTATCGCCCATCCACGAAGAATTTACACGCGGATGTTTGCGCAATGCCATGGCACAAGCTTTAATAACAATATCGTTGAAAGAAATTTTGCTTTCGCTCACATTATTAATTGCGGTGCGCGATGCAATGCAATTATCCATGTCGGCTTCAATGGTTAAATAGAAATGCGGCGCACCGTTCTTGCTTTCCAATAAACGTTTTGCGATAACTTTACGCATTTGCGATGCAGGCTCGTCGGTAAATCCTTCTTTACCTGAAACAAAATTTGAGGCTCCGCCTTGCTTAAAGGCTTCAATATCTTTTTTAGTAACACGGCCATTATCACCTGTTCCGCTTACGCGGGAAATGTCAATGTTTTTTTCTTTTGCTAAAGCTTTTGCAAGCGGCGAAGCAATAACGCGACCATTAGAAGAGCTTTGTTTTACAACAGTCTCTGTTTTCTTTGCCACAGCAGTGTCTTGCGTTTTGGCTGCAGTTGTCACTTTAGCCTCAGTTTTCACTTCTGCCTTTGCACTTCCGCCTTGGTCTGCTGAAGCTAAAATTGCTTTCACATCTTCTCCACCCTTCCCTAAAATAGCAATTATGGAATCAACAGGCACAGCTTTGCCTTCTTCAATACCAATATGTATTAAAACACCATCCTGGAATGATTCAAATTCCATGGTGGCTTTATCGGTGTTTATTTCTGCTAAAAGATCACCGCTTTTAATTTTATCTCCAACTTTTTTATGCCATTTTGCAATAACACCTTCTGTCATGGTATCGCTTAGTTTCGGCATGCGAACTATTTCAACACCTTCAGGCAGTTTTGCTTGTTTCTCGACTCCGCTCGAAACAACAGCGGCTTGATCGGTCTTAACATCTTTACTAACGGTCTCTTGCTTACTATCGTTTGCAGATTGTTTTCCGGCTTCAGCCAAAATTGCTTTAATATCTTCACCTTCTTTTCCTAAAACGGCTATAATTGAATCAACAGGAACAGCTTGCTTTTCGGGAATGCCAATATGCAACAGAACGCCATCCTGAAAAGATTCGAACTCCATGGTAGCTTTATCGGTTTCAATATCCGCTAAAAGATCGCCACTCTTCACTTTATCTCCCACTTTTTTATGCCACTTTGCAATAACACCTTCGGTCATTGTATCACTTAGTTTGGGCATTCTTACTATCTCGGCCATTTTTAAATGTTAAATTATAAATGTTGAATGTTAAATTGAGTTTGTAATAAATTTAATGTTCAGTTTAATTTTCTTCTATGTACCCGAAGAGGTTTTTACAATTTTTGTAATAATATTAACTATGTCTTCAATTTCATTTAAATACGGTTTTAAATCTGTTTTTAAGAACTTTGTCTTATCTAAAATCCTTAACCAGTATCTTGTTTCACGTGCTTCCTTGGAAGCAATTGACATTTTAGATAAAAAATCTTTCTTCGATTGCGCTGCTTGTGCTTCTTCAACATTTGCGCCTATCGAAGTTGCACTTTTAAATAATTGACTTGATAGATTATATTCATGTTCCTTTCTTAATTTATCGTACAATAGAGTAATTTTTACAGCAAAGTCAAACGTTTTATCAACTATCAAATTTTTTTTTGGTTCCATTTAAAATTTAACATTCAAAATTCATTACGAACCATTATTCATTGATAAAAGGGTAATCCTTGTCGGCATAAACATCATGATACAACTCTTCTACCTCTGGATACGGACTATCTTCAGCAAATTTCACCGATTCATCAACCAATGCTTTTACTCTTGCCTCAGCAGCTTCAATTCCTGCATCGTCGATCCATTTATTTTCTTTTAGTGTATGCAAAACTTTTTCAATTGGATCTTGCATCTGATATTCTTTTACTTCATCTTTTGTTCTATACGTTTGTGCATCACTCATCGAGTGGCCTTTGTAACGATAGGTTTTCATTTCTAAAAAAGTCGGGCCATCGCCTCTGCGTGCACGTGCTACCGCCTCTTCCATGGCTTCATGCACTGCTTCAACAGTTAAACCGTCAACCGGTTTACTTGGCATATCGTATGCTAAACCTAATTTCCAAAGCTCGTGCACGTTACTGGTACGCTCAACAGATGTTCCCATGGCGTACATATTATTTTCTACAATAAAAATTACAGGAAGTTTCCAGGTCATTGCCATGTTAAACGCTTCGTGCAATGCACCCTGACGAACAGCACCATCGCCCATGGAACAAACACAAACATTTTGAGTTCCTAAATATTTTTCCGCGAAAGCGATACCTGCACCTAAAGGAATTTGTCCGCCAACGATACCATGACCACCAACAAAATTATGTTCTTTAGAAAAAATGTGCATCGATCCACCTTTGCCTTTGCTGCAACCCGTGATCTTAGCATACATTTCGGCCATGATGTATTTTGGATGCATGCCTAAACCGATCGGATGAGCATGACAACGATATGCAGTAATATGTTTATCATCTTTTTTTGTTGCGCTAACTGTTCCTGCAACAATTGCTTCTTGTCCGATGTACAAATGACAGAAACCTTTTATTTTTTGTTGAACGTAAACTTGTCCGGTTTTTTCTTCGAACTTACGCATCAATAACATTGACTCGTACCACTTAAGATATTGCTCCTTTGTGAACTTCGATTTTTTTTCAGCGGTTTTACCCATAAAGACAGTATTAGTAGATTACAAAAATAAAAGAAAATGCGATACAAAGCTCAATTTTAAACTACTCTATTTCAAGTGTTTAGAGTTAAACATAAGGGGCAAAAGACTTTCTATGCTTTGGGCCACAAACACTTTACCATTTTGGCCCGCCATAATGATACGGATCGGTTTTTTAAACCGCACCTCATACTCTGCAATGGCCTGACGACAAGCGCCGCAGGGCGATGAAGCTTCCTGGATCTGAGTTTTACAAGCTACAGCAATTGATTTTACAGCTACTCCCGGATATTTTGAACTGGCGTAAAAAATGGCAACACGCTCTGCGCAAACACCCGAGGGGTACGCAGCGTTTTCTTGGTTGTTACCGCTAATAATTTCCCCGTTTTCGAGCAGTACTGCCGCGCCAACGAGAAAATTGGAATATGGCGCATAAGCCTTGTCAATTGCGGATTTCGCCTGATGTAGAAGATCTTTTTCTTGGGGCATTAAATTGTTTTCGGATGCATAAACTTCAAGTTCGGTTTCGATCTTATGCCTGGTAAAATTTTCACTCATGGTATACAAGTAATTAAAATTCAATTGTTTAAAAGTAAACAATTATCTCAAAAAGTGCCACCATTAGTTCCATTATTTTGGAATATAAAATAATTCATATGAAGAAGTGCGTATTTATTCTTGTTTTGATCCTGAATTTTGGATTTATTTTTGGTCAAAGACCGGATTCAAAATTTAACGAAGACGAGCAAAAAATTTTCGAAAGTGGTAATGGTCTGTTTGAAGAAAAGCTTTACACCTTAGCTTACGAAAGATTTAAAAATTTATTGGAAGCGCACCCCGATGATCTTTATTTAAAATATTTAGTTGGAATTTGCGGCGTTTATGTAAGCGACAAACATGATGAAGCTTTGATATTGTTAAGCGAAGTAAAAATAAAAAATAAAAAAGCAGCTGATCTCGATTACTATTTTGCACATCTATATCACAAGACCTATCAATTTGATAAAGCCATCGAACTTGCCACAAAAGTTTTAGAAAATCCAAAATTAAAACCGGAGCAAAGATCTGATCTGAATCTTGTAATAGAAAATTGCAAGAACGGAAAAATACTTTTTGAAAAAGCTGTTAGCGCTAAGATCGAAAACATTGGCTCGCCTCCAAACTCAGAAGCAGCGGAGTATTCGCCGGTTATCACATCCGATGAAGAATTCATGATCTTTACTTACCGCGGTAAAGAAAGTACAGGTGGTTTAAGAGATATTCATGATGTGCCAAATCCTTACGGTTATTATTATGAAGATATTTTTCTATCGCCAAAGATCGATGGCAAATGGCAAAAACCGGTTAGCATTGGAGAAAATAATACAGAAAGTAATGATGCCGTTATTGCCTTATCAAATGATGGGCAGCAACTTTTTATTTTCAGAGCTAATGAGATAGATGGCGGAGATATTTATGTAAGTACATTAGACGGTACACGATTTACAACTGCTGAAAAATTAAAAGGTGACATTAACACTTCAAGCTGGGAAGGAAGTATTTCTTTATCGGGAGATCAGAAACGTGTGATATTTGCCAGCGAAAGGCCCGGAGGAAACGGAGGTAAAGATCTTTACTCGGCCGTAAAATTAGAAGATGGAAGTTGGGGAAATGTAAAAAATTTAGGTAACAATATTAATACGGCATTAGATGATGATGCGCCCTTCATTCACCCCGACGGAAGAACACTTGTATTCAGTTCAAAAGGTCATAACAGCATGGGTGACTATGATATTTTTATGTCGGACCTGGATGAACTGGACAGTACCTGGAAAAAGCCTGTGAATGTTGGTTATCCGATCAACACACCTGATGATGATATTTATTATGTTCTTTCAGCAGATGGAAAACGCGGATACTATGCGAGCGCGAAAGTTGGTGGAAAAGGAGATAAAGATATTTATATGGTAGAGCCGGCGATCGGTGCAAAAAAATCATATTTAACTGTTATCAAAGGAAAATTAACTGAAAATCTTTTGCCTTACAAGGGTGAAGTTATTGTGCAGATAAATGTTAACGGCGGAAGAAATTACGGAACATTCCGATCGAACTCAGCAAGTGGAAATTATTTATTGAGTTTACCATCAGGATATAATTACAAATTAAGTTTTTATCACACACAATACGGCGAAAAAACTGCCGATGTGATCACTGAAAAAGTAGATGGTTACGCAGAAAAAGTAGTGAATATAAATTTCGGAGAAAAAGATACAACAGCACGGCACCAAACCATTACATTTGATGGTCCGCTTGCAACTAAAGCACCTGTAGTTGCCGAAACACCAACAACCGCGCCGGTTGCAGCTAGTGAGAATAAACCTGAAACAAAAACACAAGAACCGGTAGCCGCTAAAGAAGTAAAAGAAACAAAAACTGTTGAGCCAACTCCGTTAGCTGAAACAAAACCAACGGAAGCACCGGCAACGGCGAGCAGTGAAAAAGACATCATGAAAACATTAAGTCGCGCGCAGCTTCTTGAAAAATATGGATCAACAAAAGTGAGTAATTTAAAATACCTTGTTCAGGTTGGTGCATATCGTCATCCCGAAAATTATAAGGCTAATAAAATTCAAAGCTTATGTTCAACAAAACGCGCAGGTGTAATTATGGGAGATGTGAATTTAATTATTACCGATAAAGAATTTGATACCTGGAAAGAAGCCGATACATTTTTAAATCAAGTAAAAGCTGCAGGACAAACAGACGCGTTCTTAACTTCACTTTATAATGGCAAACGCTATTATTTGAAAGAGCTGACAGAAATGGGAATTTGGGCAAATTCGAGTTTGTAGTTTCTTTATTGAGCTATAGGTATTCTTCACTAATTTAAGCTTCACGTCTTTTGGGTTGTAACAAACTCATTTTCATCGATTTATGTTGATTTTTGCTTGACAACATAAGTAATTAATAATCAATTGTTTAAAAGTAGCTTTTCAAGGCTTTCAAAAGCACTTTAGCCGTTTTAAAGTTGATTCAGGAAATTAGAATTTCCTTAGAAAGCCTGTAAATACAGCACTTCAAAGGCTTTTGATGCATCATTAATTTCTTCTTTTTGCTCAAAAAAACAACTTCTTATCAAGGTCTTTAACTCTATAATAATTTTCATAATATACTGTATATCAAATACTTAATCATCGCAAAATAGCCATAAACACAAGGTCATTTATTTTAATTATTTTAGCGTTTAAATTTTTAGCCCTATGAAACAACTTTTTTACATCCTTTTAGCGGTATTCAGCATTAACACTTTGTATTCACAAAAAGCGAATACTAAAGGCTGGTCGGCCCAGGATCAAAAAACATTTGATAAAGCCAACGCACTTTTTAGCAATAAAAATTATGCGAGCGCTTTTGATAAATATAAAACATTGTTGACTACACATCCCGGTGACAATTATTTGAAATATAACATGGGAATTTGTGGCGCAAATTTAAGTGACCGCCATGCTGAAGCTTTAGCTTTATTGGATGAAGTTTATGCCGCTGATAAAAAGGCACTCAACATCAATTTTTATTTTGCCATTCTTTATCACAAAACTTACCAATTTGATAAAGCCCTTGAGTTGATCAATGCGCTTATGGCTGATGCAAAAACAACGCCTGAGCAAAAAGCTTATTTACTTCGCTTAACGACTTATTGCAAGAATGGGAAAATTTTAATGGAAAATCCGGTTACTGTTAAGATCGAAAATATTGGCACTCCTCCGAATAGCCCTTCATCAGAGTACGCACCGGTTCTAACTTCCGATGAAGAAACTCTTATTTATACGTATCGCGGTAAAGAAAGTAAAGGCGGTTTAGTTGATGAATTGAATAAACCTGATCCTGAAGGAAACTATAACGAAGATATTTTTATTTCAAAAAAAATAAACGGCAAATGGAGTGCGCCGGAAAGCATTGGCGAACTTAACACGATTGATAACGATGCAGTGATCGCGATCTCGAATGATGGTCAGCAGCTATTTCTTTTCAAGGAAACAAAAGAAGACGGTGGAGATATTTACGTGAGTAAATTAGCGGGCGGTAAATTCGGAAAAGCGGAAAAACTAAAAGGCGAAGTTAACAGCAGCAGCTGGGAAGGAAGCGTTTCTTTATCAGGAGATCAGCGCAATTTATTTTTTGCAAGTGAAAGACCCGGTGGATTAGGCGGTAAAGATATTTACATGGCATCCATGACTCCAAACGGAACATGGGGTAACGTTAAGAATTTAGGTAATAAAATTAATACACCTTTTGATGATGATGCTCCATTCATACACCCTGACGGACGATCTTTGGTATTCAGTTCTGAAGGTCACAACAGCATGGGTGATTTCGATATTTTTATTTCTGACCTTGATGAATCAACCAATGCCTGGAAAGACCCAACCAACGTTGGATATCCTGTAAACACTACTGACGACGATCTTTGTTATGTTTTATCGGCAGATGGTAAGCGCGGATATTATTCAACCGCAAAAAAAGACGGATTTGGCGATCAGGATATTTATGTTGTTGATCCGGCTATCGTTTCTAAAAAATCGCACGTAACTATTATCAAAGGAACCATCACTGAAATGCTTGCTCCATTTGAGTGCGAGATACATGTTTCTGTAAATGGCGGCGACAACCGTAGTTACGGAACTTACAAATCAAATCCTGAGAACGGACATTACCTTGTGAATTTGCCTTCAGGCTTTAACTACAAATTAAGTTACTACCATCCTATTTTGGGTGATAAAGTATTTGACATTGTTGCTGAAAAAGTTGATGGCTACGCTGAAAAAATAATTAACGTTAACTTCGGCATGAACGATACAAGTGCTACAAATCATCAAACAGTTGTAATGAAAGAAGAAGCCACAGGCACACCAACTGCTGCGCCGGCACCAAAAGTTGCGAGTTTCGAAGAATTGGTTGGCAAGTACGGCCTTTTAGTTATTCCTGACTTAAAATATTACATTCAGGTTGCTGCAACGAAAAACCCTGCTAAATACAATAAAAGTATTTTGAAAAATATTTGCAAAGTTAAACAAGAAGGAACCATAAACGGTGACATTCAGCTTTTAATAACAGATAAAGAATTTGATAAATTAAAAACAGCCGATGCCTTTTTAAAAGAAGTAAAAGCAGCTGGTCAAGGCGACGCTTTTATTACCACAGTTTATAAAGGTAAACGCGCTTACTTATCTGATCTTGTGAGAATGGGCATATACAGAGACGCTGCCGGGAAGTAATTCTTAGTTGATCAGGGTTTCATCCAGATCTCCCAGCTTTTTTCAGCCTGCAATTGTAACATGCTGTAGCCATTAATGGTGACAGCATTTTTTTGTTTACACTGTTTTAAAAACAAAGTTTCTGAGGGATTATAAATAAGATCATATGCCAGGTGCTTATCTGTAACATATTGAAAAGGCAGTTGCACGCAATCATTAACCAATGGATGCATGCCTAATGGCGTGCAGTTAATGAGTAATAAGAACTGAGACAAAATAATTTCATTGAGCTCAGAATAAAAAAAAGTATTCTCTGTTTTTTTGGAAACTGATGAGGTCACAAAATAATAGTCGACCCCAATTTGTTTTAATGCATAAGCAACCGCCTTTGAACTTCCGCCTGTACCAAAGATCAATGCCCTGTTATGAATGGGTTCCAGAAAAGGCTTTATGCTTTGTTTAAAACCATACACGTCGGTATTATATCCTTCCGTGAT
The DNA here is from genome assembly GCA_025362575.1 of Bacteroidia bacterium. GTDB lineage: Bacteria > Bacteroidota > Bacteroidia > B-17B0 > Aurantibacillaceae > JAHEYG01. The sequence continues at coordinate 35,853 of JANYIQ010000240.1, read as the reverse complement.
TCCATTCATGAATTTTATGCAGTTCACTGCCCCAATGCTTTTCGCTTCTTCACTGATAGTATCGAGGTATGGAATGATGTATTCTTTATAAGGAGCGGTAACGTTCAGTCCTTTCAAATTATATTTGGATAAAGATGTGAATTCAGAAAGATCGTTAAGATCAAAATTCTGATAACTGCAATCTTTAAGCTCCAAAGTTTTGAATTTTTGTTCAAAATAGGTCTTGGAAAAAGAATGTGATAAGGATCTACCGATGAGGCCGAAGTTCATGTATAAATGTAATGAAAAACCCCAGACGCTTTGGCCTGGGTTCATTTTTAATGATTGGAATTATTTTATTTTTATTTTTTCTGCCTGGAGAATTTCTTTAGTGATATCATCGTAAACAAAAGCGAGTACACTCATGTTCTTAATACTTTTTTTACTGCCGTTATACGAATTCACTTTAAAGCAAGTATATTTTTTTGTTACCGTATCATTCACCGCAATTGGTCCTGCTTTAACAAGATCGCCCCACGAACCATTAATGGCACCGCGATTCATGTTATTGAACACATAAAAAAGAGTAAGATCGGGATCAGAAGTAGAAACAACAGTACCAACAGGCGGTAAATAATCTTTTTGATGTGCAATTATACTGTCTTCAAGCATCGTTAAAACTAATTTGACACTATTGGTGTATGCCATTTTAAAAGTTGTTTTTACATCAACATTCAGTAATAATTTAGCTGTATCTAAATAAGTAGTAACATCTAATTTCGCACTTTGCGGTTTTCTTACGTTAAGAGGGATCAAGGTATTTAAAGCTGAATAAGCCTGAGGGCTTGCAGGAGTTCTATTCACCAAAACTTTTGGGAAACCCGCAACTGACATTCCTAAAAAAACATCCCAGTCATTGGAGGCTTCATTTCTGAATTCATCCGGATAATCGGGCATGTTTGGTTCAGCAAAACCACCCGCGCCACCTGCGTGAACAGCCATAACGATCATGCTATCTTTAAAGCTTGCTGTAAGTTCTATGTTCTCGATAAATCGTGCAGCTTTAGGGCAGTTACCACAAGTGTGGCCGGTATAATCTTCAACCAAAACTTTTCTATATCCGCTGGTCAACGAATTTGTTTTTACAATATTGGGAGTAACAACACAATTACTGTTCGTGTTAGGGTTTTGATTTGGATTTTTAACCTTATCGCAAGCCGCAAACACCATGATGGCTGAGCCTATAATAATTAGTTTTTTCATTTTCCCTGGTATTAAATTCTTTTACGTCTATTAAATATACTAAAAACTGCTGGTAATTGAAAGTGTTAAACCGTTTGAAGCGGGTACCTGACGACAAACCCCACCTACACAGAAAATACCTTTACTTTGTTTACCATAACTGATGGTAATTCGGTGCGGGCCCTGATTATAACCAAGTGTACCTAAATAATAATGGATCTTCAATTTATCATTCGGGTTTCCGTAATTCCACTGATCAAAAACAGCAAAGAACCAATTGTTGTTTGGCCACCATTCTACCAAACCTGTAGCCCAGTCGCCTGTTGCAATACCGCTGGCATTACTTTCTACAGTTGCATCATGATTACTCACAAATAAACCCTGAAACTCGAAACGAATAGAACTGTTAGATCTGTATTTATAAGTCAGATCCACTACGGCCAGATCAGATTCCAGATTTTTGTGCCCTGCATTGGCAGAGCCCGACTGAATAATGTTACGGTTATAGAACTGGTGTGCATACATGAATGTGCTCTTGAATTTTTTATTGAACTTTTTGTTGATCTCAATGAAGAAATCCTGGTAGTATAAATGATTGTTATAATTGCTTCCCAGGTCTTTACTCACGGGCAATCCGGCAACCGTATCAATTCTTGTTTGGTGAGTTTGGGAAAGTTCTTTAAAATCCCACTTGGTCTGATAAAAGGTCATGTTTGTTAGTGAATCGTGAACGGCATATTGTTGCAGGCCGCTGGCCTGAGAATAGTTCAAGGTCACTTCCATTCCATATTTTCCGCCAAGTGGTGTGTTTTTCGGAATTTTGAACTGCATCTCGCCCATGAAACCGATCTCGCCTTTTAATTGTGTAGCATAAGGATTCATGGCCAGTAAAGTATAAGAGTGCTGTTTGGTGGTGGCCGGCAAATAATTGATCAATAGATTCTGGATCGCTTCGTTTCTGTCGCTGCGATAACTCATGTTATCAATTCGTTTTCCCTGAAACAAAAAAGAAAGTCCTTTTGTAGCATAAGATGTATTTAAATATAATGCATCGCCGTATTTATAAGAGAAATTATTATCGGCCGAAGGATCGTTGATCTTATAGGCATATTCAGTATTAAGGTTAAAACCGCCTCTTATAATATTAACACGGCCTCCGTAACATCCTACGTTCTCCGGTAAGATCAAATTAGCATCAGCATCGGTTTGAAATTTACTTACGAAACTTCCTCCTAAAATAACTTTGGTTTTTTTATTTCCTAATATCGAATCAAATAATTCGTTCACGTTCAACTCTCCGTCAAATCCACGCACGATGCCAGGACCAACACCAAAGAACAAACGCTGTTTACCAAGTACACCTTTAAACGTAAAACCTTTGTAAGGATTGGAAATTACGCGAACACCATCAATGGAGTTATCGTAAAGCAAACCCGGTTCGTAATAAGCACGTAACATCAAACCATTTCCAAATTGCTCATAAAAATTACCAACGGTTATATCCAGTAATTTATCCTGGTAACGTGCATAACGGTTGGCAATACCTTGTCCTTTATAACCTGCAGGAAAACCCTGACGCAAATTATTATAGGCCTCGTATCTTAAACCTGCCGAAAATTTACCCTTAGAGTAATTTATGTTTCCAAAAGCATTTGAAAGAAATTTTTCAGGAACCTTTGGGGCTCCGATCAATGAATCGGGTTGATAATACTGCGCGTCGATCTGAAAATTTCCGTGAACAGAACTTAATTCATCGGTTATTGTGTTCTGAGCTTTAAAATATCCTGCGCCGAAAAGTAATGCTGAAAAAAGAACAGTTCTTTTGATGCTTTTAAACAATGCCATAGTTTTTAAAAAAGTTTAGTGCTTTAGTTTTTCGCCTTTTACCAAAGCCTGAATGTTCTCATATAATTTATCTTCGTCACCCTCTGAATAAGAGTTATGACTCCAAACGATCTTACCGTTTCCATCCACTAAAAAAGTATGAGGCACGTTATTTACGTTCATTGCACGTTTAAAATCAGAGTTTTCGTCTAAATACACTTCGTATTCCCAGCCTTTGGTTTTCACATCGGTAACTACTTTACCGGAGCTGCGGGCATCATCAATTGAAATGGCAATTAATTTAACGCCGGTTTCTTTTTGCCAGTCAGCATAAGTTTCGGCGATAGCGTCCAGTTCTTTTTTGCAAGGTTTGCACCAGGTAGCCCAGAAACTGATCACAATAGGTTTACCGTTATTACTGAAGGTAGAACTGTTCACTTTGGTTCCATCCAGTTTTTTTAAGGTGGCTGATGGGATCTTATCACCATCAGACGTAATAAATGCCGAACACAAAGTGAAAACGGCTGCTGTAATTAATAGGATCTTCTTCATAGGTTGTGTTTTGTTTTACAAATATTGAACTTATTTAACTCAAATAAAATGCCAGTAAGCTTTGTAATTTTTCAATAATTGTATTCTTAACATTAATTTAGGAATACTATTTTTAGATTTTAGATTTGTGCCTTCGCCATTGGGCTTCGGTACACAAGTATAAAGCTATCATTTTTGCTTAAAATCTCAAAAAGGCATTATTTTTTGTCTTCTTTTGTCTTCTCTTCATTCCAGGTTTTATAAATATCCTGTTGTTTTGGCAAGTATGCCGGCATTCTTCTTAATGGCTCACATTCTTTTAAAGTATCAAAACAATCTTTAGGTAATTGCTGATATAATTTTGTTCCGGCAGTCTTCCATTCGATCATTTGATCACTCACCTCTTTTACAACTTTGCCCGGATTACCAACTACCACTTTTCTATCTTCAATAATTGTATCGGCCGGCACAAAACATAATGCGCCAATGATACAATTGTCGCCAATCACAACATTATCCATAACTACGCTGTTCATTCCAACAAGAACATTTTTTCCAATCGTTCCGCCATGTATGATCGCGCCGTGCCCAATATGTGCTCCTTCTTTTAAAAGAACGGTTGTGCCCGGAAACATATGAATGGTGCAGTTTTCCTGAACATTGCAACCGTCTTCAATTATTATTTGTCCCCAATCGCCGCGAATGGCAGCACCGGGACCAACATAAACATCGCGACCAATAATAACATTACCGGTAACTGTGGCATTTGGATGAATGAAAGAAGATTTATGAATAACGGGTTTGTAGCCGTTAAATTCGAAAATGTTTGCCATAAATTAGCCCGAAGCGGGTTAAATTAATAAACGGTACATTTCATTCCGTTAACAACGTAACCGCTGTTCTCGTACTGTGCTTCGCATTTGGTTTGAGCAGCAGATTCGTCGGAAGCTTTAATAGAATAATGCACCTGATTCATGTAACCGGTACTTTGTCCGGCCGTAATGGTATTTGTATTTGAAGTGGTCTGAGTTAATGGAGCCGTAGTGCAGTTACATGTGTATTTTTTCTTGCATGCAAAAGCACAAAAACAAAATACGATCAAAACAGTAAAAAAGCTTTTCATGATTATTATTTTATTAATTACAACATTAAATTTGGTTAAAGATATCAAATTAATAGTATTTATGCAAGGATAAAGCCCCATTTATTGGCCTTTTTAGGCATAATAATAAAGAAGTATTAGCGTTTTTAGGTATTATTCCTGATGAATTCCTGAAAAACAGAAAAATCATGACCGATATATTTATATGCAATTTAGCTGCATTTTTTAAACTTTTTTAAGATTTTTGTTTGAAAGGATAATAGCTATCTTTATGCAAATCGTTTATGCAAGAAATAATTAATAAAGTGCCACGTGAAGTTTTATTGGAGGAGCTTAACAAAGATCGTTACGTTCGAAAAACCAATAATGGCAATAACGAGATCTACATAATTACACATCACGACTCTCCAAATGTGATGCGGGAAATTGGTCGTTTAAGGGAGGTTACTTTCAGGCATGCCGGTGGTGGTACAGGAAAAGAAATTGACATTGATGAATTTGACCTTAGTAATCACCCCTACAAACAATTACTGGTTTGGAACCCCGAGGACAAAGAAATAGTAGGCGCTTACCGTTACATTGCCTGTAAAGATGCCGAATACATTAACGGAAAAGTTAATCTGGCCACTACCGAACTTTTTGATTTCAGTGAAAATTTTTACAAAGAATATTTGCCTTATACAATTGAATTAGGGCGTTCATTTATTCAGCCTCAATATCAGCCTTCCGAACAATTCAGAAAAGGTTTGTTCAGTCTGGATAATTTATGGGACGGTTTAGGAGCTATTGTGGTTGACAATCCTTTCATGAGATATTATTACGGAAAAGTTACAATGTACACCGATTTTAATATTCATGCCCGCGATCTGATCCTGGCTTTCTTTAAATATTATTTTCCTGATAAAGATCAGCTGGTGACCCCTATTCATAAAATAGACATCAAAACGGATGTGACCGATTTTTTAAATGCCATAAAAGGATTAGCCTATAAGGAAGGCCATAGCATTTTAAATAAAAACGTAAGGGCTTTGGGTGAGAACATTCCTCCGTTGGTTAACGCCTATATGAACTTGTCGAGTACCATGAAAGTGTTTGGTACTGCTATTAATCCTACATTTGGAGGTGTTGAAGAAACCGGTCTCATCGTAACCATTTCTGATATTTACGAAAGTAAAAAGGAAAGACACATTAACTCCTACCGTAAAGAAAAAGGTATATTAATTTGAAGATCTTACTGTGATTATTAAAAAAGCCATATTCGCTAAAAGTTCGGCTAAGATTACTGAATGCCCTAAATCAAACTTACCCGAGTATGCATTTATTGGCCGAAGTAATGTTGGCAAATCATCGCTCATTAACATGCTTTGCAATAACAATAAGCTTGCAAAAACCTCAGCCACTCCGGGTAAAACAAAGATCATCAATCATTTTTTAATTAATGATAACTGGTACCTGGTCGATCTGCCGGGTTATGGCTACGCTAAAGCCAGTAAAACCAATCGCGAGGTATTTGAGGGCATCATTATTGAATACATTTCGAAACGCGAGAATCTGAATTGTTTATTTGTATTAATTGACAGCCGCCTGCCCATGCAGCAAATTGATGCTGAGTTCATGCAATGGCTTGGCGAGAAAGAAATTCCATTTTGCATTATATTCACCAAAACAGATAAGCTGGGCAAGGTTGAAAAACAAAAGAACCTGAGCAATTATCTTCAGAAACTCTCTTATATTTTTGATGAAGAACCCAATTATTTTGTCAGCTCTGCTCAGGATAAAACCGGTAAAACTGAGGTTTTAGGTTTCATAGGTCTTCATATTAATGAGATCAATAAAAAATAATGAAAAGCGACTGGCAGATACTTCAGGAGAGATTAGCCGAACGCTTTGGTGCCGAAATGGATTATGATGGCATTTTATTTGTGATCGGCCTGCAGGAATTAGGGAAACCTTATCAGAAATTTAAGAAAGATGAAAAACTGGAGGTAATGCATGTGGCCATTTGTACTTTGCTGGAGCCTTTCGGGTTTTATGAATATGCAGGAAACGATGAAGAAGGATGGCCACACTGGAACTTAAAAGAAAATTTACCATATCTCGATGCCAAACAGCAAAACAAATTGATAATTGATGCCATTATCGATTATTTCAAAAAACAAGATTTTATTTAGGTGTGTGTGCCCCCCCTCGTTCCTCGAGTCGTCACAACGCGTCGTGATTCGCCACTTGCTTTTTCTGTCTCCGCTTCGCTTCGTCAAAAAAGAGCTCAAACAATGCCTCAACTTCGAAGCAATAGCTTTCGCCATTAAAAAACAAGCCAAAGACAAGCAATCCCTCACTCAACCACTTCATAATAGATTTTCTTCAAAACCTTATTTAAGCGATCTGTGTCATCAGCGTTCTATTTCCGAATCTCTTAAAAACAAAAAAGCCGTCTCAATTAAATGAGACGGCCTAATATATATAGTTAGAGGCTTATTAAGCAGCCGGTTTCTTAGCTTCTTTTATTGCTTTTGCTGAATCCAGCATTTTCTGAACAGCTTCTTTACCGAAAGGCTCTGCATCTGTTGCTTTAATGTCTTCGAATACATAAGTTGAATTGCCCAGCTTCTGAATAATGTAAAAATGGAATTCAGGCTTGGTGATCTCGCTTTCCCACATAATAGTGGTTGGTTCTTCAACAACAAACGACTTAAACTTATTTATTTCGTCACCCTTTATATCTGTTTTACGAAGTTCAATATCTCCCGGATCTTCAGTAATAGAGATCTGGAAGTTCTTTCCTGATTTAATTTCCAAAGCACCCCAGGTTTGTTCAATGATCTCAATTTTGCCATTAGCCGAATCCGGAACAAAAATAGTGAAGGGTTTACCGTATTTGGTAAGATCTAAAGTGATCATGCCCGCCGGAGCTTCAACATTTGCAGTCTCCTCTTTTTTACCTCCGCAACTTTGTACTGAAGTAAACAGCGCGATAGCTGAAATAATAAATAATAGTTTTTTCATTTGTTTTACGTTTTGTTTGGGTAAAGATAATTTATTTACACGATTTTACCATAGCTGACTAAATATTATTTAATGGCCTTGGTAACGATATAATATATTGTATTGATGATGCAGATATTGCCCGGTAGGGCCTGCGGTAATGAGGGAGGTGCTTAATGACACACGGGAAAAAAGGTCAAAAAAAAACCCCGATCTCTCGGGGCTTTTTATTACTTCTTCTTAGAAGATTTCTTAGCTGCTTTTTTCTTAGGAGCGGCTTTTTTCTTAGCTGCTGCTTTTTTCTTAGGAGCGGCTTTTTTCTTTGTTGCTTTTTTTGCCATGTTTTCTGTTTTTTGAGTTATTTGTTACTACGAAGTAATAAAATTAATCGTTCACTACTATGTTTTATCTTATTATTTTTTCAACATAAATTTGTTCATATTGTTAATTACTTTGAAACGGCATTTTTTCAGATTTTTTTTCTGATCGAAATAAAATACATTCATAAAAAATTGATGCCTCTGAAACTATTGATTTTACTATACTCGCCGAGCTTTCAAAAAAAATAAAATTAATTTTTTGATGAGAAAAATCGAAGAATTCATATCAATTCTCAGTTACTTTCCATTCAATATCTGCGTCCCAATCGGGCAATAATTTTATGGCCTGGGCATTGAAATAAATTGTTTCGGGCTGTTTTTTCATCATTAAATTACCTGTATCCCATATTTTATTCTTGTTTTTGTCTTCAATTACTTTCACAAAATATTCTCCGGGTATCAGATAATTAAATTTCAATATCTTCTCTGAGCTAGACGCAATGCTTGATTCAAGGTATTGTTCTGCAATTATCTTACCAAAACCATTTACGATCTGTACGATATAACTTTCTTTTTGAGGGAAAATAAGTTTAAGGTTAAGGTTCGCATAATCTTCTTTTGAGCTGATCTTGATCTTAAATAGTGCCGAATCGCTCTCAATTCCATTCTTATCGGTAAAAGCACCTTTATTAAATAATAACTGGTATTCGCTTCCCTGAACAAACTTATTATTAATGTTCAGTTTATTAATATCAAGCTCGCTCAGCTGTGGGAGAGGTTTGAAAAGGGTATCATCTTTTGAACTGAATTTTATTTTTGACGTGTCGGTCCTTGCAGGATCTATCCATTTAGAAAAAACAAGGCTCAGTTTATTATAAAAGGCCAGTTTTCCGTTTTCCAAAGGCTCTGGGATCATATCCAAAACTATTTTTCTGCCCTTCTTCTGTTTTTCAAACTGATCTTTTGACAATATTGATACTTTAACCGTGTCTATTTCATCTGAGCTTGCATGAGCGATCAAAAGATTCAATGTGTCATAAATGCCGTGATAGTATACAACACAGGTGTCATTTACTTCATGGTTTGATCTTATCAATGTCTTTTGATCTTTATTCAAAGCCGAAACCTTGTTCAGTATCTCTTTATTATAAACAATACTGGCCTGCCCGTATAAAAAAGAATAAGCACGTTTAATATATGTTTTAGCCGATCCTTCTTTAAACATCCTGAAATTGATGATCGAATCAGCAGGAGTTTCAGTTATACTATCACTAAATGCGATCTGCTCCTCTCCACCATCATATACCATGTTCTTATTTTTATCGCTAAAAGCATAGGCCATAAATTTAGCTTTTGGCAAATACGATATCTTGTAATTACCCTCGGTATTGGTTTTTGTAAGATAGGCCGGCTTTTTTTTGAAGACAACGCTGTCCGTTTCATTAACTTCATATAAGGCCACTGTAACATCTTTTTCCGGCTTCAAAGTAAACGCGCTTCGTATCGTTCCTCTTATATGCATCGAATCAATGCTACTACCTGTTGAGAACACATACTCAAAATTGGCCAGAATATTACGCTCGTGCATGTCTGCAATGGCATTTCCGAAATATAAACGATAGGTTGTGTTAGGCAAAAGGGTTTCGGTGAACTTGATCACGATCTTTTTGCCTCTTGCTTCAATTAATGGTAATTCTTTTGTTTGTGGGGTTATCAAAACCTGATTGGCCATATCCACAACCTGAACAAACTCATCAAATTTTAATTCTATGGTCCCCGAATTAAAATTTAAACTGGCATTAAGCGGCTTTGCTTCCAGAAGTTTTGGAGGGCTGGTATCCTGATTACCTCCATTTAAAGGCGCAACCTGCGCACATCGTATAAAAACAACACATACAACAATGCTATTATATAGAACTCTTTTCAGTGACATAAACCCTTTAGGATCTTTAATTCGAAATACCTTTGATCCGGAACTTGAATCCAACAGGGTAAAAATAATTAATCTAAGCGATTATTTAGCTACGAATTAGTATTGAAAAGATAAAAGATTGTAAATCTGAAACAGACAGGCTTATTTATCATCCTGTGTCCAGTTTTTGTTTTGTTTGCGCGAAAAACGCAAGCCAAGCACAATTTCATGTGTGCCTGAACTGTATTTGCGTATACGGGTTGTTGAAAAATCGTAAGAGTATCCGATCATCAGGTAATTCTTGAACATAAATCCTATTAATGCTGTAAACGCATCATTATGTCTGTATGTTCCACCCAACCAAACCTGATCCTGATAAATTACCCTAACGCCGCCATCAAATTTAACCGGGGCAGGACTTTCATATTTAACCAGAAAAGAAGGTTCAACTTTAAAATCATCACCCACATCAAATTTATAGGCGCCATTCACATTTAATTGAGATACCAATTTACCTTTACTATCACCTCCCGGGTAAAGATTAAGTTTACTCTGATACAATTGAGGAACTGAAACCCCCAGATAATACTTTTTGCCATGCAGCATAATTCCTGCTCCAAAATCCGGAACTACCACTGTTTGATACTGCACCAAAAGATTATCATCACCGCTATCATGCAATAACAATTTATGACCGTCGATACCCCATTGTAAAATCCCGGCGGTTAATCCCATTGATATTCTGGTGTCATCATTAATTTTAATGTGATAAGCGTAAGACAGATTAATACCAACTCTTCTGGTAGGACCAACGATATCAGTAAACAATTGCATGCCTAATCCCATGTTACGATTTTTCATGGGACCATTCACGGCCAGATTATAAGTTCTTGGAGCATCAACAATTCCTACCCACTGATAGCGGTTATTTGAAACTACCTCAGCATAGTTACTTTTTCCGGCGGCGGCAGGGTTAATGGCAAATTCGTTCAGCATGTATTGGGTATACTGAGGTAATTGCTGCGCCTTAATGTTAGCCAACACCATCACAAAAATAAATATGTATACTATTTTCTTCATTTTATCTGAATATGGTAAGTGGTCCCGTGTATGCTTTCGTAAATGCCGGATGATGCAGATCAATTATGTAATAATAAGTACCCACCGGTAATTCTTTTCCTTTATACCTTCCGTCCCAGGTTTGAGTATATCCTTTAGAATACAATAAGGATTCGCCCCAGCGGTTAAATACCTCAACGGTGCAATCCGGGAACTGCTGAATATTATCGATCATCCAGGTATCATTTTTACCATCGGCGTTCGGACTAAATCCATTCGGAATTACTATTTGAGGGTAAATCAATACGTGCATTGTATCCGATGCGGTACATCCATTTGCATCAGTAACCGTTACAGTATAAGTTGTATTTACAGTATTGGATGCCATTGGATTCGCAATTGTTCCATTGTCTAAAAATGTAGATGGTGTCCAACTGAATGTAATTGCTGTTGGTGCTGTTGGAGAACCTCCAATTACAGTTGAAGTATAGATCGGCATGATGGCATCCGGACCAGCATCAACAATAGGAAGTGCATTTGAGGTTAATTTCATAGTGTCTTTACTCACACATCCGCTATTCGAGGCAATTAATACAAAGGTTGATGTTCCTAAAACAGGGCTTACAATAGTAGTTTGAGTAGGTGCAATATTTACTGTTCCGCCACTTGTTACCTGGATCCATTGATAGGTTAATGCACCTGTAGATAATGAACCGTTCAGAAGATAATTTTCATTTTGACAGAAAGCTGAATCTTTACCGGCATTTGCAATTACAGTTACTGTTGAGATCACCTGAACCACTGTGTCTTTTTTGCAACCTGCAAAATCAGTTAAGGATAACGAATAAGTACCGGATAAGATATTATTTAGGATTGCTGCATTACTTGTAAATGTTGCGGGACCCGTCCATGTATAAGAATAAGCCGGAACACCGCCGGTAACCGTAGTTGTTATCGCGCCGTCAGGAGTTGTGTTACAGGATGAACTTACTGTGCCTACTGCTAAACCAAACGGAGGTGGATTTAATAATGTAAATGTGGAAGCTGAAGCACAACCGTTCGCATCTGTGATGGTTGCTGTATATGGTCCTGCACATAAATTAATTAATGGGTTTGTGTTCCCTGCAGGATTCCATGCGTATATATAAGGTAATGTTCCTCCACTGGTTACTAAACTTATAGATCCATTGCAATCGTTATTACATTTTGGAATTTTTATGATCGGTAAACTATTTACAATTGGTGTTGGTTGAGTAATGTTTACATTTTGAGTTACCTTACAACCATTGCCTGCTGTTACGGTTACGGTTACCAGACCATTGCACAATCCACTCGCCGTACTTGCTGATGGTGTATTTACTGCCGCGCCACTACTCCAATTAAATACATAAGGACCAACTCCTGATGTTACCGTTAAATTGGCAACACCTGAACAAACGCCATTACAAAGAGGATTTGTTGAAGTTAGATTTACAACAGGTCCGTTTTGGTTTGAAATTACAAATACCGAAGTTTTTGTACAACCACCACGGGTTATTGTTAAGGTGTAGGTTCCTGCTCCAATATTATTTAATGTTGCGGTTGCTCCGGCAACAGGTGCCCAGTTGTAAGTAATTGCACCTGCTCCGCCGGTTACATTCACCGTTATTGTTCCGTCGTTATTCGCAAGACAGGTTGGCTGGGTAACAAATGGTGTAACCGTTAAATTAGTTGCAGAATTAATTGTTGCCGATTCGGTTCGTATACAACCTTTGGAATCTGTTATCTGAACAAAATAGGTTCCGCCGCATAATCCACTTAAAGAAGAAAGTGTAGATGTTGGTGAAACCCATGCAAAACTGAGCGGAGCCGTTCCACCGCTTGCGGTTACCGAAGCTGTACCATTACATTGTGCAAAACAGGTTTCGTTTGTAGAACTGATCGTTGAACTTATGGTACTGGAGTTATTAATTGTTACACTTACGTTTTGGGCACAGCCCTGATTATCGGTGATAGATACCATGTATAAGCCGGCACATAAATTACTTGCAGTTATCCCTGTTGCTCCGCTACTCCATGAGTACGTGAACGGAGCAGTTCCGCCTAAAGCACCAACCGTAGATGTTCCATTACATAATCCGCAAGTTGGCTGAACAACTGATGAAGTTAAAGTTATGGCCGCAGGCGAAGTGATCTTTGATTTTAAAGTATCGAAACATCCTTTTGTGTCTTTAATGATAACAAAATAATTTCCGTTACATAATCCTGTGGCTTGTGCGGTAGATTGTCCCATCGGATCGCTCCAGTTAAAAGTATAGGGCGGTGATCCTCCTGCAACTGCAGCTGCTAAAATACTTCCGTTACAGTTTCCGAAACATTTATTATTTACGGCTACTGTATTTCCGGTAATGCTTGTTGAACCCGGCATATTAAATGTTTGCGTAGAAACGCAACCTTTAGTATCCGTAATGTTCAATGTATAATTTCCTGTACATAAACTGGTAACGGTTGAAGTTAATCCGGCATTAGATGCACCTGTACTCCAGTTAAAATTATATCCGGGATTACCCCCTGTTGGTGCAGATGTAATGCTTCCGTTACAAACACCATTACACAATGGTAAATTAATTGTTGAATTGGCAAGTAAAGGTGGAGGTTGAGAAATTACAACAGACTGGAAAAGTATGCAACCCGTAGGAAGAGCAGAGTCGGTTATCTTTACTGTATAAGTATTAGCACATAAATTCGTGAATGGCATAACGGTTGAAGAGGTGGCAACCCACATGACCGTATACGTTGGCGTTCCACCAACAGGATTGGTTACCGATGCGGCACCATTGCACAAGCTATTGCAAGTTACGTTGGTAAATGAAATTGTTGATCCGCTTGGTCCGTTTGAGTTACTTACCGGAATCGTAAATGTAGCAGAGCAACTTTTCGAATCGGTAACTGTAACAGTATATAAACCTGCGCAAACATTTGTTACCACCGAAGTTGTTGAAACAATTGGTGCCGACCACGCAAATGAATAACTAGGTGTACCACCTAAAGCTGCTATTGTAATTGAACCGTTACATGAAGCTGCTCCGCAAGTTGCAGGTGCAATGGCAGGGTTTATTGTTAATGTAGGAGGATTAACCAATACAACCTGCTGAGTATCCAGACAACCTTTACTGTCTTTTACTATATATGAATACGTTCCTGCGCATAAAGCATTTACACTTTGTGTATTCTGAACGGGAGGACCGGTCCATGTATAAGTAAAAGGTGCTGTTCCGTTACTTGGATTACTTATTGCTGCTCCGTTACAATTCGCCGCACAGGAAGGATTTGTAAACGTAACGTTTGCCAATAATTTTGCCGGGTTAGTTAAAACGGTTACGTTTTGCCCTTTACATCCATTAATATCTGTAACAATACCGGTGTAACTTCCGGCACATAAATTTGTTGGGTTTTGCACTGCGGCTCCGGCCGGGATCCATGAATAAGTATAGGCCGGTGTACCTCCTGCAACCAATGTTGAAATACTTCCGTCGCAAGACCCATTACATTTTGGATTTGTTGGCGTGAGAGTAACCGTTATCGGAGCAGGCTGAGAAATACTTAAACTTTTTGTAACCACACATCCATTCGCATCGGTAACTGTTGAAGTATAATTTCCGGCACATAAAGAATTTATTGTACTCGTAATAACTCCTGAACCACTCCAGCTGATCGCGTATAATGGTGTACCGCCGGCAATGGTTACCGTTGCACTTCCGTTACACTGTCCGTTACAAATTGCTCCTACTGCCACAACTGTTGTTGTTAATGCTGCGGGTTCCGTTATCTGAACTGTAGCTGTTGTGCTGCAATTATTGGCATCCTTTACGGTTACAGAATAAATATTGGCGCATAAGTTTATTACATTACTGAGCAGTGATCCCGGAAATGCTCCAACCGGTGTCCAACTATATGTATAAGGTGCGGTTCCACCGGATACAGAAACAGAAATTGAGCCATTACAAATCGAATTACATTTTACATTAGCGGTAGTAAACGTTAATGATAAAATTGAAGGTTGCACAATATTGAATGTTTGAGTATACGCACAATTATTAGCATCCTTAATATTTGCCGTATATGTGCCTGAACAAATGTTATTTAAATTTTGTGAATTCACTGCTCCCGGCGACCAGGTAAAATTATACACAGGAGTTCCACCTGCCGGTGCAGTAACTATCGAGCCCGTGCAGGCACTTGCGCATCCCGGATTTGTTACTGTAGGATTTAAACTGAACGTTGGCGGTTGACTTATACTTAATGTTTTACTTGTTAAACAATTTAAAGCATCAGTAACATTCACAGCAAATGTTCCTTGACATATTCCGCTTACAGTTGTGTTAGTAGATGAAATAGGTGCCGACCATAAGATGTTGAATGGTCCGCTACCCAAAGCAGAAACAGTTGCAGTTCCTGAACAAGATCCATTACACAAAATAGAATTAGATGTTACAGTAACCGTTGGCCCTAATGGATCACTAAGTGTAGTAATTAATGTGGTTGTACATCCGGCAAAATCTTTCACCACCAAGGAATAAGTTCCGGCGCTAATGCCTCCTATTGAAGAAGTATTAATGGTTCCGGGAGGAGTCCAGGTATATTGATAAGGACCTGTTCCACCGGAAACAGTCGAAAAAATAGAACCGTTTGTTCCTGTACAAGTAGTAGGATTATTTGCCGTGAACGTAGAAACTATTGCAGGTGGATCAGTTATCGTAAAAGTTTGCTGCTTCACACAACTGTTTGCATCCTTAAGATTTAAAGTATAAGTGCCCGCACATAAATTAGTAATGTTTGGTGTACCTTGTCCTGTAGGATTTCCTGGCGACCAGGTGTATGAGATAGCGCCTGTTCCACCGGTTGCGGTAACCGAAATGGCTCCATTACATTGTGTGTTACACTTAGCATTTGTTGTGGTAAAAGTTACATTTATTGCAGGTGGATTTGAAAAAGCAATTGTTGCTGTATTAGAACAAAGATTAGCATCAGAAACTGTAACTGTATATGCTCCTGCACATAAATTAGTAGCAACGTCGGTATTTGAGATCACAGCAGGAATGCTATTGTTCCAAACGTATGTATACGGAAGTAATCCCCCGGCAGCATTTGCAGTTGCAATACCCGTGCAAGCTCCATTACAGGCTAGTGTTGATCCGTTAGTAGTTAAAATAATTAGAATGGTTTGGGCAATGTTAACTGTCGTTGTTACAGTACATCCTTTGCTGTCTTTAACTAAAACCGTATAATTACCAATACATAAATTCGTTGCAACCGAAGTTGTTTGTGCAGATGGTGTCCATGTGTATTGATAGGGAGCTGTTCCACCACCGGCAGTTACAGTTGCTGCACCTATACAGACATTACAACTTGGTTTTACTCCTGTTATCGCTGCCGATAAAGCAGGCGGAGAAGTAATAATTACGTTCGCTGAATTTATACAACCCTTTGAATCGGTAACATTAACAACATAATTTCCTGCACACAGAACAGCCGTTGTTGCCGCTGTTGTTTGAGTAGGAATGGAATTCCATGAATAAACATATCCCGGTGTTCCGCCAACCGCATTGGCAATGGCTTGTCCGTCGCAACTGCCAGCGCAATTAGTTGGAACTGCAGTGGTGGTGATCACAATTGCAGGTGGAGCAGTTATTGTTGATGTTGCAGTAACGGTACATCCTTTAACATCGGTAACTGTTAATGTATAATTGCCGGCACACAAACCATTCATTGAACTTAAAACACTTCCTGGCGATGACCAATTATAAGTATACCCAGGCGTACCACCTCCAACACCGGCACTTAATATTCCGTTACACGAACCATTACAGGTTGCTGCAGTTGCTGTTATGGTAACGGTTATTGGTGGAGGTGAAGTAATTGTTGCTGTAACACTACTTGTACAACCGTTTGCATCTTTTACAGCGAAGGTATAATTACCAACACACTGACCGTTGATGGCTGCAGTTGATAAAGTTGTAGAAGGAGTTGTCCACGTGAATGTATAAGGTCCTGTTCCTCCAATTATACTTCCTGCAAGGGAAGCATTACAATCTCCGAAACAGGAAAGTGAAGTGGTAACGATACTTAAGGTAAATGTATTGGGCTGTAATATACTTACTGTTTGTGTTACTTTACAGCTTGCAGGATTTCCTCCAACCGTTAAAGTATAAATACCGGCGCATAAATTAATGTACGGCGGTGCGGTAAATACTGTTGCAGTTGATGATGCTAATGTAAAGGTATATGGTCCGGTACCACCAGATGGAATTGAATTGATACTTCCATTACAGGCACCGCTGCAGGAAACACTTGTGGTGGTAACGTTTTGTACAATTGGAGTTGGCTGTGCAATGTTAAAGGTGATAAAAGTAGAACAGCCGTTGGGCACATCTTTAATGGTGGCTGTATAATTACCGGCACATAAGTTAACAGCTGTGTTTGTACTGCTCACCACTGTGCCAACCGAATTTACAAAAGTATAGGTAAATATTCCGGTTCCTCCAATAGCAGTAGCAGTTGCCGAACCGTTACAGGCACCAAAACAATTTACACTGGCCGTATTTATTGTTAATGTAATGGCAGGGGGTGATGTGATCTGAACGGTGGTTTGTTTTGTACATCCGCCTAATGCTGCCGCATCCTTCACATTTACAGTGTAAATCCCATTACACAATCCACTAACGGTTTGCGAATTACCTATTACCACATTTCCGGGTGCTGTCCACGTAAAAGTAAAGCCGGGTGTACCTCCGGTAGGGTTAGCATTGGCCGAACCCAGACAATTTCCAAAACAAACGTTAGTGGTAAATGTTGGAGTTAATGTAATTGGTGGTGGTTGGGTAATTGTAATTGTCGTAAAAGTAGAACACCCTTTAGAATCTGTAACTGTACAGGTATACGTTCCGGCTATTATATTTGTTATGGAAGTTGTTGTACCACCAGGTGCTGACCAGACATAAGTATAGCCGGGCGTTCCTCCACCCGCTGTAATAGATGCCGTTCCGTTGGAACCACCTCCGCAACTGACGTTTGTTTTTGTAGGAACAATAGTCATTATTAGTGGTTGACTTATACTAAATGTTTGAGTAACCGCACATCCTTTAGTATCGGTGATTGTTGCCGTTAGTATAGGTGGAGTTGGTGGTAATCCGGTAACTGAAACTGTATTCAATGCTCCATTACTCCAATTAACCGTATATCCTGGTGTTCCACCTGTTGGGCTAACCGCGGCAGTTCCATTATTGGCACCAAAACAAGTAACATTAGCAGATGAAGGATTTGGAGTGATTGAAGTTTGCGGCACAATCACAAAAGAAGTATCGACCTTACAGCCCTTTGAATCTTTTATGGTAAACGTATGCGTTCCGGCGCACAAACCAGCAGCAGTAGTTGTAACTACCGGGAAAATTCCGGCAGCACTATTTCCGGGCGGATTGACAGTGTAGCTATACGGACCTGCTCCTCCAATAAAAATAAAGGTAAATGATCCGTTACAACCTCCAAAACAACTCGGCTGAAATGAAACTACGTTTTGCATTTTTATTTTTGTAGGGTCAGCAGGCATACTTAGCCCACTAAGTAAATCCACGGGACCACCTGCATCATAAAGAGTAAAATCTATTTGTTGTCCTTGGCATCCACATAAACCACCCAAGGTCCATGTTGGTGCAGAAACCCCGGTAATTGTTCCGGGAATAACACAAGCCGTTGCCGAAGTGTTTGTTACTAATGTGTATGGACCTGTTGTACAACCGGCACTTAAATTAATAGTCATCGAACCATCACATAAACCTTTACATGAGGGGCTTGTGAAAGAATAGGCCATATTACAAGCCATAACACTATTAATTATTTTGGAATTATTTCCAAGGTCTGCGTTGGGATCAATTCTAAATAAATTCGGGTTATTTTTTTGACCAATAACAGTTAAATTATTTGCATTAAATTTTACGTTTGAACCAAAATCTAATCTATTTTTTGCTTTTACAAAACCTTGTTGCGAATTAAATTTTACTCCTCCGCTATTCGCAATAATATCACCGGCAATAATCATAGAGCGGCCAAGATCGTATTCTCCTTTTACAAAAGATAAAACATTGTTATCAGATAAAGTAAAACTTCTTAAATTCCATTTCCCCTCTTCAAAAAGCACATCGGCTTGTAAAACATTACCGGCAAAATTTACAGAACTGCTTACTGAATTACTGTTTGAAAAAATAAGTTTTGTACTTGCCGAAAAAACGGATTTGCTGTTTAACTGAAAATCTCCACCAATTCTTAAGTTCGAAGAAATAAGTCCGTTAAAATGAATAGAAAAATATTCCTGTTTGCAGTAAATCGACCGAACAGAATTCAATCCTACGAAACTTACTACGGGATTATTGTAATCGGGTGAAGAATTATCATCAAAAATAACATCTGAACTTGAGTTTGGAATTTTTCCAGAAGAAACACCCCCACTTGTCAAACTCCAATGTTGGCCATCATTAAAATTGCCTGAACCGCCCACCCAATAAAGGGTTTGAGCATTTAGCCCCAGAAAAGAAGAGAAAAGTAATATAAATAGTAAATGTCTAACCATCCTCGCGGCCTTAGTTCCGTTTAAGTTTTACGAATTTAAGTGTTAAAAGTTACTAATTTTACGGCACATAACCATATAATTAACAATTTGACTGTGTGAAAATACGTTGTGGTTTAGTGAGATGCATTAAAAAATTAGTTTATGGAACATAATCCCTGGAAAACCAAAAAATCAGAACTCGTTTACGAATCGCCTTGGATAAAAGTAGTAAAACACGACGTTTTGAATCCTGCAGATAACCCCGCAACATACAGTGTTGTTAATTTTAAAAATTTGGCAATTGGAATATTAGCACTTGATAATGAACACAATACATGGCTTGTTGGACAATGGCGATACCCGGTTAATGAATATAGTTGGGAAATTCCTGAGGGTGGCGGACAATTAAATGTTGATCCATTAGATTCGGCTAAAAGAGAACTAAAAGAAGAAACAGGCATAATTGCACAAAACTTCAAGGAAATTATGCGTTTACACCTAAGTAACTCGGCCACCGACGAACTGGCAATTGTGTATTTGGCCACCGGCCTAACTTTCGAAGAGGCTGAGCCTGAGGAAAGTGAGATCTTACAAATAAAAAAAATTCACTTAAATGAAGCTTATAACTGGGTTATGGAAGGTAAAATTACAGACGCCATAACAGTTGCAGCCATATTAAAAACCAAAATCCTCATTGAACAGGGCAAAATCTAAATTTTACTTACCTTTATTGCCCTTGTAATATGAAAACCCTGATCGAAAATTTTCCAAAACAACTTCAAGAAGCTTTTGATATTGCCAATAAAGCAAACTTAAGCCCTAAAAATAATATACAAAATGTTATTGTTACAGGCTTGGGCGGATCAGGAATAGGTGGTACCATTTTATCGGAATTAGTTGCTGATGTTTGTCCGGTTCCCATTCTTATTAATAAAGATTATTTTTTACCCGCATTCGTTAATTCAAATACACTTGTCATAATTTCGTCATACTCCGGTAATACCGAAGAAACTTTACAGGCCATGCAGCAGGCCATTGATAAAAAAGCTCAGGTAATTTGTGTTACCAGCGGCGGCAAGGTTGATGAACTGGCCAAAGCAAATAATTTTGATGTTATTAAAATTCCGGGTGGCAACCCACCCCGTTCTTGCATCGGTTACTCTTTAGTTCAGCTGATAAAAATATTTACACACTATAAATTTGCGCCCGCATCTCTTTTGGGCGATGTAGAAAAAAGCGTTTCACTTTTAAAGTCAGAAAGCGAAAACATAAAGTCAAGTTCGAAACAGATCGCAGAAAAATTATTCAATAAACTCACCGTTATTTACTCTTTGGGAAGTGCCGAAGGTGTTAGTGTTCGTTTTCGTCAGCAAATAAACGAGAACAGTAAAATGCTTTGCTGGCATCACGTTTTTCCGGAAATGAATCACAATGAATTAGTGGGCTGGACCACCAAGAACGATAATTTAGCTGTTATTACTTTCAAAACATCTTTCGATTACGCCCGCACTGTGAAGCGTTACGAGGTATGCAAACCCATTTTCGAAAAGTATTCAAGTGGCGTTATCGATATCGAAGCCAAAGGAAAAACCAAGCTCGAACAATATTTTTATTTGATCCACTTAGGTGATTGGATAAGTGTTGACTTAGCAGAATTAAAGAACATTGACCCAATTGAAGTAAATGTTATTAATCATTTGAAAGACCAACTTTCAAAATTTTAAATGCAAAAAAACAAGCAGGTAATATTTGAAGATCTGGGCTTGCTGGATTATAAAACCTGTTGGGATCATCAGGAAATTCTGTTCAACAAAACTGTTGCTATAAAAACCGAGAACAGAAACAACAACACTCGCATCCCAACTCCAAATTATTTATTGTTTGTTGAACATCCGCATGTTTACACATTAGGAAAAAGCGGCGACGAAAAAAATCTTTTGATCAATGAACTTCAGCTACAAAATAAAGAAGCCACCTTTCATAAAATAAATCGTGGCGGCGATATAACGTATCACGGTCCGGGGCAATTAGTAGGCTACCCTATTTTAGACCTCGATAATTTTTTTACCGACATCCATAAATATTTACGTTTGCTGGAAGAAACCATCATTCTTACGTTGGCCGAATATGGCATTAAAGGTGAGCGCAGCAAAGGCGAAACCGGAGTTTGGTTAGATGCTAAAGATCCTGCCAAAGCCCGTAAAATATGTGCATTCGGCGTAAGATGCAGCCGCTGGGTTACCATGCACGGTTGGGGTTTTAATGTGAATTCAGATCTTAATTATTTCAACAACATCATTCCTTGCGGCATACAAAATAAAGCGGTGACAAGTTTAAACAAAGAGCTTGGTGTAAAGGAAGTGAACATGAATGAAGTAAAAGAAAAACTCAAAAAATATTTCAGTGTTTTGTTTGAATGCAATATTGTGGAGACTTCGAACGTTTTTAATTCATAATGCTGAAAAGAATTCTCAAATTCATCTTATACTTTACTGCCACAATAACTGTGCTGCTAAGCTTAGTCATTCTTTTTTCGGGAAGGTGGTATCTTTATAAAGCGCTCGCGAATACTTATCTGTCGGGCCGAACCGGACCAAGCGTCACCGAATATTTAATTTTCGATAACCGAAAAGTGGAGGTTTTAGATCCGAAATCCTTATTAAGATCCAAACTTTATAATACTTCACGTTTACCGGCTGAAGCTGAAACTATTTTTAAAAATTTTGAAGCGCATGCTTTTGTTATTATTAAAAATGATAGTTTAATTCACGAACAATACTGGGATGGTTATGGTGATACATCGCACACCAACGGCTTCAGCATTGCAAAAACCTATTGCAGTGTTTTGCTAGGCTGCGCTTTAAAAGACAGCTTCATAAAAAATTTAGATGAACCGGTTGGAAAATACATTTCGGATTTTAACACCGGCGAAAAAGCAAAGATCACTTTACGTCACCTTGTTACCATGACCTCCGGAATTGATTTTGATGAAAATTACATGAGTCCTTTCGCCTACCCTGCCGAAGGTTATTATGGCGCCGATCTTTTAAAAGCAAGCTGTCAATACAATGTTGGTGAAGCGCCCGGAAAAGTTTTTAAATATTTAAGCGGAAATTCTGCTTTACTTGGTATCTGCATTGCAAGGGCAGTTGGCAAACCTTTATCACAGTATTTAAGCGAACGTTTGTGGAAAGATCTGAATTGTCAGCAACCCGCCTGGTGGAGCTTAGATAAAAAAGACGGATTCGAAAAAAGTTTTTGTTGCTTAAATTCCAATCCAACTGATTTTGCACGAATGGGAATGCTGTATTTAAATTATGGTAAATGGAATGGGAAACAAATTGTTGATTCCGAATTTGTAGCCAATAGCATTACTCCCTTTAATTGTCTTGAAGAAGACGGCACCGCTAATCATACGTACGGTTACAATTGGTGGCTCACCGAATATAAAGGAATGAAAATTTATTTTGCCAGAGGCATATTAGGTCAGCACATTATTTGTGTGCCCGATAAAAAATTAGTGATCGTAAAACTATCGCGCAAACGGCGCCCTAAAAGCGGTTTGTATCATTATCCCGATGATGTTGGTACTTGTGTGCAAGCGGCGTTGGATATGTATTGCCGGTAGTCATCCCGAACTCGTTTCGGGATCTTTCCAACCCAAATCTTAATTAAAACCAATCTTTAGCCAAATCTAACATTTCTGGATTCATTTCCTTTATCAGATTTATTTTCCAATCGCGATGCCAATTTTTGAGTTGCTTTTCTCTTGCAATTGCTTTGGTAATTCCCGAAATCTCTTCATAGTAAACCAAATGGATAAGTTTATACTTTCTTGAAAAAGCAGAACCTTCTAAGCGTTTATGTTCACCCACTCTTCTTTCTATATTGTTAGTTACTCCAATATAAAAGGTAGTTCTTCCTGTGTTAGACATTATGTATACAAAAGCACGAACCGCTCTCATAAATTCATCAATTTTGAAGATGCCGAAACAAGTTCGGCATGACGGGAAACCCTACGCTAGCCCATCTCCCATGATCTTCACAGTAATCCCTTCCATTTGCTCAGACAATTTTAACTGACAAGATAAGCGGGAAGTATCTGTAATGTTCGGAAGCGTATCTAACATCGCGTATTCATCGTTGGTGATTTCGGGTAAAGTATCGAAGCCTTTAAGTACCTCAACATGGCAGGTAGCACAAAGCGCCATTCCTCCACAAGTAGCTAAAATATCGAACTCACTCGCTTTTAAAAATTCCATTAAACTCAAACCCATGTCGGTTGGGCCTTGTAACGTAGTTATTGAGTTATCTGCGTTCTGAACATGTATGTTTATATCGGGCATGTTGCAAAATTATAATTAATATTTGGACCCACAACCTCCTTTGTCATCCTGATCCCGACGCGTCGTGAATGCCTCTTACAAAGGTATATGATTTTGAATTCTTTTGTTTAGAACAGATCCTTCCTTCGTCAGGATGACAAAAGCATTTTTGGTTTAGGCCTCGCGGTGCAAAATTCCTAAAAAATGCAAAACATTCTTTTCAGGCGTCTTTCCGCTAATACAGCAATTGTATTTTAATTACATTTGTTATGCACTAATGTCCTCCAACCTTTTTTAAAACTATTCAAATGCTGAAATTACCATCCTTACAAAATTTATTGAACGGTGCATTATTTACTTTAAAACGGTTTCCATTAGTATTGTTTTGCTCACTCATAGGAGCTGTCGTTTCTATTTACCTGATCGGCATTGATTATTCTAATGAAACTGCAAAAGTAACTTCATACCACTTGTTGCTTGTTGCCTCTTTAGGCTTAACTTTATTTTTGTCGATTGCTTTATACACAGAAACCAATCAAAAAAATCTGAACTTTAAAATTTCTGCCAATGTTATTGGTGCGGCTGCTCTGGCTGTTTATTATTTCTTTTTACCGGAACGTTTCGAACAAATTGAAATGTATCGCTTTTTATTATTTAACATCGGACTGCATTTGCTGGTTTCTTTTTCGCCTTTCATTAATCAGGGCAACATTAACGGATTCTGGCAATTCAATAAAACATTTTTCCTACGCATACTTTTATCCGGATTGTACACCGGAGTACTTTATGTAGGATTGGCTTTGGCCATGCTTGCCGTTGATCAATTATTTAATGTAAAGATCGATGGTAAAAATTATTTCAGGTTGTGGGTTATTTTAGTAAGCTTATTCAATACCTGGTTCTTTTTAGCTGGCGTTCCTAAAGATCTGCATCAGCTAAATGAGGAAACAAGCTATCCAAAAGGCTTAAAAATATTCACGCAATTTGTATTACTTCCTTTAGTTACCATTTATCTTGCCATACTATACGCTTACCTGATCAAGATCGGGATCAAATGGCAATTACCAAAAGGCTGGGTTTCTTACCTGGTGATCAGCTTTTCCATTGCGGGAATATTATCGCTATTATTAATTTATCCTATACGCGAGGCTGAAGGAAACAATTGGATAAAGGTTTTCTCGCGTTGGTTTTACCGTGCTCTTTACCCTTTAATTCTTTTACTGATCATTGCCATTTACAAACGCGTGAGCGATTATGGCATTACCGAAAACCGTTACTACATTTTAGTGCTCGCTGTTTGGTTAGCTGCTATTGCCGCCTATTTTTTATTAAGTTCGGTGAAAAACATAAAGGTCATTCCGGTAAGCTTGTGCCTTATTGCTTTTTTAAGTTCGGTTGGTCCGCTGAGCTCTTTCAGTGTTTCAAAACGCAGTCAGATGAACCGACTTGAAGAATTATTGATCCAAAATAAAATTCTGGTTAACGGAACCATCGAAAAAAAGCACGCGAAGATCCCATACAAAGATAATGCGCGTATCTCTTCGATCTTGCAGTACATTGACCGCACACATGAACTTTACATTTTACAAGCCTAGTTCAAAGAACCAATGGATACTATTCTTAATCCAAAACATGAAGACTATGCATATAAGCTTGGCGCCATACACACCGCCATGGGAATTGAATTTGTGAACGAGCGCTATGGCGAAGATGGCACCGGTGAAAACGAAACATTCTATTTTTACCGCAACGAAACCGTTTTCAAAGGTTACAAATTAATTAAAGGCTACGATTATTTAGTTAACCTAAGCTTGTATAATTATACTTACTCAACCGCACAAACATTTGCTTTAGCAGCAAACGATTCCATCAGCATGAGTTTAGATACACTGAATAATAAAATTGTGCTTGAACGCAATCATAAAAACCTTGTTGATCTTTCTTTGGAAAGTATTCTAAAGAACGGAGAGAATACCCCTGTGAATAATAATTACGGTTCCATTCAGGTAGATGCTGATAAAATGATCATCGAATTGAAAAATGAAATGTTACGGGTTAAATTAGAAGTGACCAGCATTAACGGAAACCGAAGAAAGAAAGGAAAAGTAATTACCAGTATTTACGGAGATCTTTATTTAAGTCTTAAAGATTCGTTGAGGTAAAAATCCTACTTCACTCATTCTCTCAAAACAAAAAACCCCAACCGTTTTCGATTGGGGTTCTTTCAAATATTTTCTACTACTATTCGAAACGGCTTTTGTGGTCTTCAATGTTGGCCTTTTCTCTTAAAGCGCTAAACACTTCGTAATCGGCACGACCTGATAATGCTTGTTGTGTCTGCATTTTTTGTCCGCTCCAGTTCGATGGTACATTTCCTTCGTTTGCTGAATTAAGAACTACAATAAATACACCGTTATCGCCTTTAATGGCTTTTGAACCTGCGCCCGGTTTTAAACCTGCAGCTGTTCCAATTAAAGCATCTTCGCGGCCAATGTTGCTTACGTTAAAGGCAGCAAAAGCCAAATTATCCTGGTTCTCAACTTGCAAGCCCATTTTAGCTGCGATGTCAACAACCGATTTACTTGCGCCAACTTTAGTATTGAATTCTTTAATGAATTCTTCAGCTTTTTTATCGCGACGGGCTTTTAAAACCACTTCTTCTTTAACTTCATCTAAAGGCAAAGTTCCTTTTTCTCTGATGCCAACTAAATTAGCAACAATGAATTTATCTTTAAATTCAAATACCGGAGAGATGTCACCTTTCTTTGCTGCATACATCCATTTTACCAATTCTTTGGTTCCTTCTAAACCTGCAATGCTCTTATCAGATTCCTTAATGTTATCAGCTAAACGCTTGCTTAGTTTTTGCGTTTCAATGGCTTTATTGAATAGTTCAGGCGTATTATTTTCTCCGCCAAATTTATTTGCCAATGAATAATATTCTTTACTGGTTTCTACACTTGGTGCAATTAATTTAAAGATCTGAGCTACTTTATACATGGTGTGGTGAGCTTTCGCAACATCTAACACTTCAATAATATGGTAACCAAACTGAGTTTCTACAACCGAAATATTTCCTTTTGTACCTTCTAATCCGGCATTTTTAAATGGCTCAACAAATCCTTTGTTCTCATCGAACCAGCCATAATCTCCGCCTTTATCAATTGAACCCTGATCATCTGAAGCATATTTTACCAAAGTATCAAAAGCAACTTTCTTTTCTTTGATCAAGGTCAACAAACTGTCAGCTGTTCTTTTTGCTACCGGCTGCGGACGATCCTGATTTGTTCTTGGATCTTTCAATCCAATTAAAATGTGACGAACACGCGCCGAATCGGCAACTGATTTTACAGCAACTAATTTATATACTTTAATAAATGCTCCTTCGTTATAAGGACCATAAACTGTTCCTGCAGGAGCAGTAAATACAGCTGAATCACGAATAATCATTGCTTTCTTAGAGAAATCGCTGATGCTAACTTGTCCGCCTTCACTTTCCTGAGCAATATATGCCGAATCTTCTTTTGCGGTTTTTGTTTTAAATTCATCTGCAACACGCTGAGCATCTTTTTCAAGATTTACTAAGTCTTCCTGACTTGGAACAACATCATAACTTACATACTCAATTTTACGTGTAGTTTCAGCTGCCTGAAATTCGTACTGATGATCGTTATAATATTTTTGAATATCTGCATCGCTAACCGCAACCGCTGAGTCGGAAACTGTAGAGTAGCGTTTCATTACAAAACTCACATTCATCTGACGGTTGTTATCTGCAAATGCCTGCTTAGCTTCTGCATTGGTAACATATAAACCTTTTTTTACAAGGTTAATGTATTTTTCACCTTCACGTAATTCGCCAATACTTTTTTCAAGATTAACCCAGAAGTTTTCATACTCCGGTGTCATTTGATTTACGAACTGATTTAATTTACCGACATCAAAAGTTCCGTTTGGTCCTTTAAAAGCATCGTACACTTCACGCGTTTTTGGATCGGTCAATTGCTGAATAACCATGTTGTGCGGGTGCACCAGCATTAATTCATATAATTCATCTTCACTTACAGATATTCCAACTTTTTTGTATTCTGGCTTAATAACCAATTCAGAAACCATTTGTCCCCAAACTCCATCTGCAATTTGTTCGCGAGTTTTATCATCAATGGTGGCATTTGGATTCGCTTTCATGATGTTGGCGATCTGTTCGTTTATTTTATTAGAATACTCTGTGTAATCAATAACCTTTCCGGCAATTTTTCCAACAGTTGTATTGTCAGATCCGAATAAAGAACGGCCTGAACCCAACAAACTTTCCAGAATAAAAATAACAAGGGCTAATCCAACTATACCCACCAAAAGGGCAGTGCGATTTCTAATTTTCTCGAGAATACTCATTTTTAGTCAATTTTTAAGAGATGCAAAGATAAAAGAATAACCGAAATACTGAGGTTTTTAGGCTAAAATTCGCTAAAAATTATTGGTCGATTCCTGTGCGGTGGTGGCAATTTCAGGCAATTCAATGGGCATTTCTGTCGGTTTTTTGCCCCTTAAGTACAAAATATCGCCGTTTTTGAGGGTATCTGAGGGTTTTAAGTGGTTATTTTTGCATAAAGCGGTCAATTTTACCCCATGGATCTGGGCAACCGTGCTTAAAGTCTCACCTTTTTGAACAATATGAAAAGGTTCTTTGGCGCGTTCGCGTTTGGGTTCTAAAAACAACTTCTGACCAAAAACGATTTTTTCGCCGCGTTTAATGTCGTTGTATTCGAGCAGTTTTTCGAGTTCAATGTTAAATTGAGAGGCAATTTTAAAATACGAATCGTTGGGTTTGGTGATGATGAATTTGGTGTGATTGAACCGATACACTTCACGAATGGCCAACTCAGGACTTTTTTCCTCACTTTTAACAACAAATTCGGGCTTATCGATCGATTCGTGTTTATCTAATTCAAATAAATTATGTTTTTCGATAATGGCAATTAAACGGTAAGCGTAATTAGGGTCGGTGGCATAACCCGCCTCCTTTAAACCAAAACACCATGCTTTATAATCGGCCAAAGAAATATCGAACAAAAATGCATAGCGCTCACGCGACATTAAAAACAAACTATGATCACTGTATGATTCTATAACGTTGGTATATTTCCGAAAACATTCGCCCTGCTCTTCATCATCTTTTAAATATGAATCGCCTCCCCATTCTTTTTTGCATTTAATGCCGAAATGATTGTTGGCGTTAATTGCCAGTTCTGATCTTCCGCTGTTACTTTCGAAAATGGCTTGCGCCAGAACAATACTAGCAGGAATGTGATGCAGATACATTTCTTTTACGGCATCGTCTTTAAATTTTTTGATGTACTCTTTTGCGAATTGCTCTTTTTCTAAAAGTTCTTTGATGGTAAAGCCCTGCGAAACGGCATTCACACTTGCGAAAGCGAACACTACAAATGCTATTTTAAAGATCTTAATTGTCATACCTCGCCACGAGATTTGCCTTAAACAAACAGGTTTATTTTTTTATTTTTCGATGTAGTTTTCGTTTCAGTTTTAAAGTATTCTTTTCTTTCTCTGTCATTTTTTCGCAAGCTGCTGAAAATGCCGTTGAAGATATTTTATCAAAATTGTTCATCGCAAACTTATACGTGAGTTCCGGGTAAACATTGTAACTTTCTCTCAAGCACCAACCTACAGCTTTTTGAACAAAATACTCTTCATCGTTCAATAAAGTTTCAATCAAGTTTTTAACGGTGTTAAATGTCGGATGCGTTTTTTTAGTGCGCGCATAATAAAACAGTGCTACCAACGACTGGCGCCTCTTCCACAAATTTTTATCTGAATTCCATTTTTTGAGAACAGTTAAGAACTCATTTTTAAGTTTCTCTTCTTCCAAAAAACGGGTATAAAATTTAGATAAGTAATCGGAGTGCGCCCAATTATCCACGTGATCTACCCAGCCGATCATGTGCTTATATAAATGCTGCTTATCCAGTTTTTTGTAATTCACATCTACCATTAAGAGGGATGCGTTTTTCATTTCAAAAACCTTCGACCTCTTGTAAAGCAAGTCAAATGCCGGCAGATCGTTGTGTGGATCGGATGGCAAATTGTAATTTGCTTTTGCCAGTTGCCTTTGAAGCTCTGTACCCAGGCCCAGCATTTTATGTTTAGTACCAATGTAGGCTGTAATTGCTTTAATATGCTCTTGTGGCAATTTAGGCGCATTTTGGGTGATGCGGGTTTCAATAGCTTTATCCAGTAGGATTTTTTTTAATCCAACTGGGTTAATATATTTGTTGTGATGCTTCATCTTTACAAAACGAAAATTAAAAATAATCAGCACATGAGAAACTTTTTTTTACTCCTTTTTTCAGCAAGCCTTTGTTTAAATGCACAGAACGGTTTTAATTATCCTAAAACCAAAAAAGCTGTTCAAACCGATGATTATTTTGGAACAAAGATCGAAGACCCTTACCGTTGGCTCGAAGATGACAATAGCGCCGAAACCAAAGTATGGGTTGAAGAAGAGAATAAATTAACTTATTCTTATTTAGATAAAATTCCTTACCGGGATAAGATCAAAAAACGATTGACCGAGATCTGGAATTTCAGTAAAGCTACGCCTCCCTTTAAAAAAGGTGATCGTTTTTTCTGGTATAAAAATGATGGTTTGCAAAACCAAAGTGTACTCTATTCCCAAAAAGACACTTGCTGCGATAAAGGCGAAATTTTATTGGACCCAAATACACTTTCAACAGATGGAACCGTTTCGTTGAGCGGCATTTCTATTTCTAAAAACGGACAATTTTTAGCATATGGAATTTCAAAAGCCGGCAGCGATTGGGTAGAGATTCACGTAATGGATATTTCTAAAAAAACTGATCTGCCCGATGTAATTAAATGGGTGAAGTTTTCTGGCATGGCCTGGAAAGCCAATGGCTTTTATTATAGCCGTTACGATGAACCCAAAGGCGGAAAAACATTTACCGGAAAGAACGAATACCACAAAGTATTTTTTCACGTTGTGGGAACTACACAGGATAAAGATCAATTGGTTTATGAAGATAAAGACCATCCGAATTTTAATTTCAGTGCCGATGTTAGTCACGACGAACGTTTTTTAATTCTCTCTACAACTGAGAGCACCAGCGGAAACCGCTTAATGGTAAAAGATCTTTCTAAAGGCGCAGGCGAATTTGTTGTGATCAATGAAACCTTTCAATTCGATTTTGATGTGATAGAAAATGTTGGCTCTAATTTATATGTGAAAACTAATTTTGGGGCGCCAAAATATAAATTGATCAAGATCGATATCAATAAACCACGCGGTGCCGATTGGAGAGATGTTATTCCTGAATCCGCCGATCTTTTAGAAAGCATTACGTTTAGCAATCATAAAATTCTGGGAAATTATTTGCGCGACGTATCTTCGCATTTACTATTATTTGGCCTGGATGGTAAATTCGAAAAAGAAATTCCTTTACCTGAATTATGTAAGCTCAACGAATTGCATGCCGAAAAACCATTGAAGTTCTTTACCTACTCGGTAGTTCAGTTTACAAGTCCTGCTAAAAATTATTATTACGATTTTGCAACCGGTTTAAGTACTCAGATCTTTAAACCTCAGATCGATTTTAAAACGGATGACTATGTTACCAAACAAGTGTTTTTCAATAGCAAAGACGGCACTAAGATCCCAATGTTCATTACGCACAAAAAAGATCTTGTTCTAACAGGCAATACACCTTGTTTTGTTTATGGTTACGGCGGATTCAATATTTCCATTACTCCGGGTTTTAGCAGCAGCATGGCTTTCTTTTTAGAAGCCGGCGGAATTTATGCGGTAATAAATATGCGTGGTGGTGGTGAGTACGGAGAGCAATGGCACAAAGACGGAACAAAGTGTTCTAAACAAAACGTGTTCGATGATTTTATTTACGGATGTAATTGGTTGGTTGAAAATAAATATACTTCGCATGATAAAATGGCCATACACGGACG
The DNA here is from genome assembly GCA_025362575.1 of Bacteroidia bacterium. Lineage (GTDB taxonomy): Bacteria > Bacteroidota > Bacteroidia > B-17B0 > Aurantibacillaceae > JAHEYG01. The sequence continues at coordinate 3,995 of JANYIQ010000240.1, read as the reverse complement.
AAGTAATGGCGGTTTATTGATTGGTGCCGTTATGACCGAACAACCTGAAATAGCTAAAGTAGCTTTACCAACTGTTGGTGTTTTAGACATGTTGCGTTTTCATAAATTCACAATTGGCCGCGCATGGAGTGTTGATTATGGTAACAGCGAAACCAAAGCCGAATTTGAATGTTTAATAAAATACTCGCCGCTGCATAATATTAAAAAAATAAAATATCCTGCAACAATGGTATTAACCGGCGATCACGATGACAGAGTTGTGCCGGCGCACTCCTTTAAATTTGCGGCCACTTTGCAAGAGAATGCTCAGGGCGAAAATCCTGCTTTAATTCGTATTGATGTAAATGCAGGGCATGGAGCAGGCAAACCAACCGCCAAACAAATTGATGAATTCGGAGATATGTGGGCCTTTGTGTTTTATAATCTTGGCATGAATTACTAAATTTTTTTACCACGTAGGCACTGAGGTCACAGAGTTTCACAGAGTCTATTGAAGTTAGGTTTTTATTAACCCTCCGTGCACCTTAGTGTTCTTCGTGCCTCCGTGGTTAATAATCTAATGATCCTTAAATTCGAAACGGATATTTAAACCATTGTAATTTATTTCTAAAATGAGATCTTTCCTAGTTAACATTTTTATCTCCCAAGTACCACCTATTACTATGAAAAAATAAAGTTTCGGGATGTAGGTTCCACTCAGAGCCGGTCCTATTATTACAGATTTCTTTTTATCTTTCAGAAGAAAATTATCACTAAGAGCATATCCAACATTTGGGAGCCATATTTTCATATTAGTTCCATCTGACATAAGAAAATTTTCTAAACTAAAATTTATTTTGCTCGGATCATCATCAGTAGCGGCAAATTTATGTAAATGACTCATGGTACTATCAATGCCATTTATTATTACTTTATGGAAAAACCATCTATGATGTGTCAAGCGATGTTTAGCCGTAGTTAAATAAGGGCGATTGTTTTCTGGATATTTACAAGTAGTAAATAAAAATAATGCCGAAAGGCAAATCAAACAAAATCGGTATTTTTTAGCTTGCAACATTACGCATAAAGGTAATTATTTTTTACCACGGAGACACAGAGAACACGGAGGTACACGGAGAATTTATAAAATCTAATTCTGAAAAACTCCGTGAAAATCTGTGCCCTCTGTGCCTCCGTGGTTAAAAAATAACAAGTGGGTTGCCATTATCTTTTCTGTCTATTAAAAAAGTTTCTCACTTAAAATGGATCTCGTATTTAATACTATTATAGTTTGTAGAGATCCAAAACTGGGCTTTTGTGAGTTTGTTTATCTTCCATTCAAAAGCTGATTCTAAAAATATATTTCTTTGATTCAAATAATTTGAATTAGAAGGGCTGTTACTAAAGAAACTATACATCGTAAATCTAAAATCTATATTCTTCTTCTTGTTTGCTAGTTCCCAATAACCATGTAATACGTCAAAACTATTATAAATATAATCACCGGATTTCCCTGGTTTAATAATCATAACAATACCTTGCTCTTTATAAACTTTCAAAAAATCTGAAGCGGTGGAATCCAGATCATTTACAGAATAATAATCTAAGATCCACGGATGGCCTTCACCTCTTGCTAAAACTTTGGCCGGATTCTTAAACCACAAATTATTTTCAGGATACTTTTTACATGTGGTAAATAAAAATAATGCCGAAAGGCAAATCAAACAAAATCGGTATTTTTTAGCTTGCAACATTACGCATAAAGGTAATTATTTTTTACCACGGAGACACAGAGTACACGGAGGTACACGGAGGTACACGGAGAATTTATAAAATCTAATTCTGAAAAACTCCGTGAAAATCTGTGCCCTCTGTGCCTCCGTGGTTAACCTTCTCAGAAAACTTGCTTTTTACAATCCCTTTTCTTAACTTCATTATCTGAAATCAACCCTATGACACGAGCCGTAAGCGAACTGCATGTGGCAATAAATAAAAAAATAAACAACACATGAAAAAACTGTACACTTTAATTTGCCTTTGCTTTTTAATTTTCGCGAACGCACAAAATTCAAAACAAACTGTTTTAAAATATCATAAAGTAAAAATTGAGGGCGATGCTTCCTTAACTCAAGCTTTATTAAAGTTAGGAATTACCATTGATCATGCCGAACGCAAAGAAAATTCCATCACTACCGAAATTGGCGATGATGAATTGGCCCTCTTAAAACAAAACCACATTAAGCATACCGTTTTAATTAACGACATGGCCGCTTTTTATGCAGAGCGAGCCAAACAGGATTTTTTAAATCCCAATAAAACAACTTCACTTCCTAATTGCAATTATCCTACCGTAAAAAAACCAAGTAAATTTCACTTAGGCAGTATGGGTGGTTTTTATACTTATCCTGAATTTTTAAATATTATTGATAGCATGGCTATACTATATCCAAGCATTATTAAAGCAAAAGCCGCTATCGATCCAACACAAAGCATTGAAGGCCGCACCATCTGGTATTTAAAAATTTCTGACAATCCTAACGTTGACGAAAGCGAGCCTGAATTATTATACAGCGCCGTGCATCATGCGCGTGAACCGGCCTCTATGTCGCAATTGATTTTTTACATGTGGTACATGCTCGAAAATTATGCAACCAATCCTGATGTGAAATTTTTAGTAGATAATACCGAAATGTTTTTTGTGCCATGCGTAAATCCTGATGGATACATTTACAACTATACTACAAACCCTACCGGTGGTGGTATGTGGCGCAAAAATCGCCGTAACAATGGTGGCGGCACAATGGGTGTTGATTTAAATCGTAATTATGGTTACAACTGGGGCTATGATAATACCGGCTCATCACCGACTCCAAGTTCCGATACCTATCGCGGTACTGCAGCATTCTCAGAACCGGAAACACAAGCCATGCGTAATTTTTGTAATACGCGTCAGTTTAAAACAGCATTGAATGCACATACTTATAGTAACTTATTAATTTATCCATGGGGATATTTACCAAGTTACTACACACCTGCTTTAGATTCTGCAACCTTTGTGAACTGGAGTGTTTTAATGTGTGAGACCTCACGTTTTTTATATGGTACAGGTGACCAGACCGTTATGTACGTAACTAATGGAGATAGCGATGACTGGATGTACGGCGAGCAAACATCAAAACCTAAAATTATGTCGATGACGCCTGAAGCAGGTTCTGCAGGCGACGGTTTCTGGCCGGTTGCATCACGTATTACTGACATTTGTAAAACCACTTTTAATCAAAACATTACGCTTGCAAAAAACGTAACTAATTTTGGGATGGTTCGCGATGACCAAGATCGTTTCTTTTCTTCTAACGGTTATATCAAATACAACATTCAACGTTTGGGTTTAACTCCGGGAAACTTTACGGTTTCAATTGCTCCTGTTGGTTTGGGTTTAGCCACAACAGGCGCTCCAAAAGTTTATACCGGCATGGCGCAAAATCAAACCATCAACGATTCTATTTCTTACACTTTAAGTGGCGGTTTAACCTCAGCTCAAAACATTAAATATGCTTTAGCAGTTGATAATGGTTTTTACATACATTACGATACCATCACAAAAATTTACGGAATACCTGTTACGGTATTGAACGACCCTTGCAATGCTACCACCAATTGGAGCGCCGGCGGCTGGGGAGTTTCAACCACTAAATTTAAAACTGCTCCCGGAAGTATTACAGACAGTCCAATTGGTAACTACGCCAACAACGCCAACAAAACCATTTCGTTGTTAAGTAATTTGAATTTAAGCGGTGCATCTTATGCGCATTTACAATACTGGACAAAATTCAAACTTGAAAAAAATTATGATTTTGTTCAGATCTACGGAAGCACTAATAACGGAAGTACCTGGCAAACCCTATGTGCGCGTTACGAAACCGCACCAAGTTCTTTTGGCGGAACCGATCCGGTTTATGACGGCTTACAGGATGGTTGGGTAAAAGAAGAAATGGACCTCACTGCTTTTGTTGGAG
>JANYIQ010000246.1 GCA_025362575.1 Bacteroidia bacterium | reverse complement strand
TGAAAAACTTGTTCCTCCAAAGTTCGGTGAAACCTCTCGATAACACCATTGAGTATTTCGGACTATACTGTACCACACATTTCGGACTAAAGTGTACCATCGATTCCGGAGCAAAGTGTACCACTTTAAAAGGCTATTTTTCTTTAAAAAGTGTATTTATGCCGGGCGCATCAGTACTAATCACGACTGACATTCCGGCATATAGTGTACCACTGGTTTCGGACTATATTTGTACAATATAGATCAAATAAAAAGGATTGATTTGTGACTTTTGTGCCTTTATTAAAAAAGGCATTATGGGAAACAAAACAATCAGTATGACACAATTACGACGTATTATTCAATTAAAGATCGAAGGGCATAGCAAGCGAACCATTGCAGTGATGCTGAATATTCACAGGACAACTGTGGATAGCTACCTTTCCAAATTAGGCCAAACCGAATCAAACCTGGATAAGCTACTGCAATATAGCGAAGATGCACTATGCGCTTTGGTTTTTAATCCATCTGCCGGGTCTGCGCCAGATAATCGTTTGACGACCTTTGAAAAGCAACTAGATTACTTCCATTGCGAACTCTCGCGTCCGGGCGTAACCCGCAAAACACTTTGGGACGAATACAAACAGGCATATCTGGAAGGTTATGGCTACACTCAATTTTGCGAACATTTAGCCAGATACCTCAGCCAAAACAAAGCCACGATGCACCTTTACCATCGTGCAGGCGAGTTCTTACAGATTGATTTTGCCGGGAAAAAACTGCATTACATCAACGTCAAAACCGGCGAAATTATTGACTGTTACGTGTTGGTATGCACCTTACCATATAGTAAAATTACATATGTAGAAGCCTTAACATCGGTAAAACAAGAATTTATGTTTTGCGCCTTAACCCGATGCTTAGAGTTCTTGGGCGGCGTTCCGCGTAATATTTTAAGCGACAACATGAAACAATATATCGTTAAGAACCAGCGGTACGAATATACGTTTGCCGAACTGGCCAACCAATGGGCCTTACACTACAATACCAACCTGGATGCCACCAGGCCTCGAAAACCCAAAGACAAACCAACAGTCGAAAATACCGTTTATCAATCGTACCTGCGCATCTATGCCAAACTACGCAACGAAGAGTTTTACACTCTTACTGACTTAAATAAACGAATACAAGAGCTTCTGTTATTACACAACCACGCCCCGTTTCAAAAGCTATCCGGAAGCCGTCACGAGCGTTTTATAAGCAACGAGAAGCCGTTCCTAAAACCACTCCCGATGGAACCCTTCACCATAAAACACACCACCACGGCAAAAGTGCAGATGAACTACCACGTTGTTTTGGGTGAAGACAAGCACCAATACAGCGTTCCATACAAACACATAGGAAAAGCCACCAAAATTATCTACGACGAACGAAATGTTGAGATATACATCGGCTTTGAGCGAATAGCCCTGCACAAGCGTGATTATCGCACACACGCTTACCCCACTCACCCCGAACACATGCCCGAAAGGCATCGCAAATACAACGAAACATTAGGCTGGGACGCTGAATATTTTTTATCCATTGCTTCAAAAATAGGAGAAAACTCAATAGCCGTTTTTAAGAAAATACAAGCTTCCAAAGATTTCGTAGAACAAACCTACAACGCCTGCATTGGTTTAAAAAGACTTTCGGAGATATACGGTTCAACACGTTTCGAAGCCGCTTGTAAACGAGCCTTAGAAGGAAGTAGGGCAAACTATGGAATAATCAAAAATATCCTGAAAAATAATTTAGACAAACAAGTCCAAACGCAACTTTCGCTTTTCACATTGCCAGACCACGATAACATCCGTGGGTCACAGCATTACAATTGAAAAACATGATGTACTTAAATATCCATACACACCAGGCATTTGAAAGAAATACACCAGATGCCAATTAGTTTTTAAAGGAAGGATATACCAAATGAATAATTACTTAAAAAGACACATAAAAATAAACATCAATCATTTAAAACAAAAAGTATGAACACACAAATTACAATCGATCATCTCTCGCAGCTAAAGTTACACGGCATGGCTCGCGCATACGAGGCCGTGTTATCGATGCCCTTGCAGGATCAGCCCACACTTAATCAATTTATGGCACGTTTGACCGAGGCCGAAACCCTTGACCGCGCCCACAAAAAAACCGAAATGTACCTGCTTCAAAGTAAGCTGCGTTACAACGCCGTTTTAGAACAGGTTCATTGCAATACCACCCGAAATCTTGACAAAGAAAAACTGATGATGATAGCCGATTGTTCATTCATTGATCGTGCCGAAAATCTTCTTATTACCGGCGCAACTGGATGCGGGAAAAGCTTCCTGGCCTGCGCAATTGGCCGACAAGCATGTTCCTTTGGCTACCGAACTTTATACTTCGGGATAAATCGTTTTCTCGAAAAAATATCTGCTTCAAAGCTCGATGGCACATTTATTAAACTACTAAACCAAATTGAAAAAACGCATCTCCTTATTTTAGACGACTTTGGGTTACATCCTTTAGATGGCATAACTCGTCTTGCCTTGCTGCAAATGCTTGAAGACAGGTACGGAAAAAAATCAGTGATCATAACCTCGCAGTTGCCCGTTGCAAAATGGCATGAGTATATCGGCGAAACCACCATTGCCGATGCAATTATGGACAGATTGGCAGTTAATGCTCATCGATTTGATTTAAAAGGAGACTCACTTAGAAAGAAAAAATAACTTACTTTTACATTACAAATTGATCCCTTTTTGGGTGGTACACTTTGCTCCGGAATCGGTGGTACACTTTGACCGAAATATTCAATAATCTATTATGGTTGCGTAATTTGTTTTTTAAATCTGCGAAATGACCGTCTATTCCATTGGTTGTATTTGGTATCTTAAGCTCCATAAAATCGTGCCAGGTAAATAACCATGGCAAATTGTTTTTTAAACTGTTATACGCGCTTCTTAACCTTCGATGCGTGAATTGAGTTTTATTTGTTTTCGGGTTAATGCTGCGTTCCTTCAGAAATTTATCCCACTTAGTATGCCAGTCATTTAAGCCACCTTCAAAACTTTCTTTATCAGTTTTAGAAAGGAGCTTCACATGCGCCTTTAACTCTTTGGCAGCATCTGTTTTAGGTGTTTTTGTAAGATACCTGCGGATAATTGCTGCTTTATGAAACGGAACTTCATTTTCAATAAACGTTTAATTCGCAGTATATCAGTGGTATAGATGATATTTTCAATATAATGTGGTCACTATATTATTTTAAATAAATAACTTAATAATTTGCATATTAATTTTATATGAATTATATTTGTGTCCACTATGTATATAGACGACTGCACATATAAAGCTAATGAAAAAACCCACCGACGCATCCTATTGCGTAATAGTCAGAGAGTTAACGGTAAGGTTGTAAAAACTACAATTGCAAATTTATCTGACTGCTCAGTTGCCGAAATTCATGTATTAAAGACAGCACTGCAAAATAAAAATAATTTAGGACAACTTGAACAAATCACAAATGGTGAAATCACAAATGGCAAAATTGCCGGACCCTCTATTGCACTACACCAAATAGCCCAATCCTTAGGAATAACAGACGCTTTGGGGCGCAGCGACAATGCCAATCTAGTATTGTGGTTAATAATTTCCCGGCTAATTGAACCAGGAAGCCGTTTATCCGCTGTACGCCTTGCCAACATTCATTTAGGTTGTGAAACTATCGGGATTTCACAAATAAATGAAAACACCCTTTATACATCATTAGACTGGCTTTACGACAACAAGCAAAATATTGAAAATAAATTATTTGCCAATTGGCGTAAAAAGAATGGACAAACAAGAAATATATTTTTATACGATGTAAGTTCATCGTATGTCGAAGGAGATAAAAACGAATTAGCAACATACGGCTACAATAGGGACAAGAAGCAAGGCAAGAAACAAATTGTGTATGGGCTGTTAACCGATGAACAAGGTGAACCGTTGGGGATAGAAGTTTTTCCTGGCAATACCAGCGATACTGCCACAGTATCAGCACAAATAAAGAAAATAAAAGAACAATTTGGTTGTGAAAATATAACATTTGTAGGTGATAAAGGAATGATAAAAAGTGCACAAATCGATACCCTTGCACAAGAGAAGTTCCACTACATTACGACCATTACCAAACCTCAGATAGAAAAGCTTTTAAAAGAGAAAGTAATACAAATGGAATTATTTACCGACCAAATATGTGAAATTGAAGATACGCAGACATCAACACGTTACATATTGCGCCGCAATCCATTTCGAGCCCAAGAGATAACACAAAACCGTGCAGAAAAAATAAAAGCAATAGAAAATAAGGTCGCAACAAGCAATAAATACCTCGAAGAACATCCAAAATCAAAACTGGAAGTTCAAGAAAAAAATATAACAGCCTACATTAATAAATTAAAATTAAACGCCGCCATCAACATTGGTAAAGATGCAAAAGAACACAAATTAACCATAGTCAGCAAACAGGAAGTATTAGATGAAATGAGCCTTTTAGATGGTTGCTACGTGATGCGAACAGATTTACCCAAAGAAATAGCCCCCAAAGAAATAATACATAATAGATACAAAGCATTAGCTGAGGTAGAATGGGCTTTCAGAACACAAAAAAGCCTTTTAGAAATACGTCCGTTATACCTGAGAAAGAAAGAACGCACAATTGCGCATCTCGAAGTTTGTATGATTGCATACAAAATAGAGCTTTACTTAAGAAAACAATGGCACGACATTAATTTAACCGTTGAAGAAGGGTTGAAAACCTTAAGTATGTTATCAAGTATAAAAATTAAAACTGGAGAAAATGTAATAGTGAAAATTCCGCAGCCCGATGAGCAATGTAAAGAATTGTTAAAACGAATTGATGTAAAAATACCTACTTTATTACCCGATAAAAAAGTAGATGTGGTCACGTATAAAAAACTAACAACCACGCGTAAGTAATTTTATATCATCTTGTTACAAGGATAAATACGGGATGTTAAAAATGAACATCCGCTGTAACGTCTCCTATGCGTTCGGACAGACACACTCTTTGACAAGCTTTGGCTTTTGCGTTGGCTCATGTGGCTTGGCAATGTGTGTGGCTGTGAAGGGTTGGCATATTAAATCAGATTATATTTATCGCTTGGGGGAAACAGTAAGTCAAGACCCTTTGGTTTAA
>JANYIQ010000119.1 GCA_025362575.1 Bacteroidia bacterium | reverse complement strand
CAAAGGCCCATAATCCGCATGAAGCCGCCATTACCACAAAATTAACATACCACATTCTTGTAATTTGCATCGACAGGTAGTTAATGCAGATTACCCCAAATATAAAGAAAACTAATGCAATAATTAAACGTTTATTGACTTTAAAATTAAAAACTTTTTTGGCAATGAATACCTGGGCAAAAGCGGTAAAAAACTGAGTAGTGATGCTTGCTACAGCGCTTCCTAAAGCATGAAATTGAGGAATCAGTATGAAGTTCAAAATAAGATTAATACCAATTCCGGAAAGGGCCATAATGTTCATTTGCCTTAGGTTGCCGTTTGCCGTTAAAAGGGTGCCGAAAATGTAAGAAATGGAACTGGCCGTAAAGCAGAACATTAGTACACTGAAAACCGTTGCCGAATCGGTACTTTTATTTATGATGAGACATAATTGCTCACTATAAAAAGCGCAACCTACCGAAACAATTATGGCTAAAGTAACGAGTAAAGAAACCGAGAGCTTAACAATATTCTGCACATCTTCCTTGAATTCTATCATTCTGCTGAAAATAGGAAGCAATTGTGTAGCGAATAAAAATGCCACCATGTTGGCTGCTTCCAGTAAACGGAAACCTTTTGCATAAATACCCACCTGAACATTTCCTACACCTTCCGGTAAAATGCCTTCTAACATTACCTGATCAATGCGGTTGTAGAATGTTTGAAGCAAAACCAGTACTGCAAACGGAAAACTTTTTTTCAGGATCATGAAGCTGAATCTCCAGTTCCAAGAGAGTTTGAAAGTGTGCGTTTCTTTTAATACGATCCAGAAGGTAACCAGCGCCGTTAAGCTGTAACCAATGGTTTGAGCGTAAACATAATTCATGATGTCAACTTCCAGGCCAAACCAGTTCAGAAAAAGAGCAACGCAAAGAGATATCATGATGATCCTGTCTAAAACAGAAACTAAACTATCGGTTTTAAAAAGATGAAGTCCCTGGAGATTCGAACGCAGGTATAAAATAAAACTGATCAGGAATTGATTCAATCCCAAAATAAGTAACAACTTCATGAACCTGAAATCGTAACCAATACAAAGTGCCGATATTATTACCACCAAAAGGTAAACTACTCCAAGGGCAAACTTTAAAGCCAGTAAACTACTGAAATGTTTGCTTAATAAATGATTGTTCTGTGCAATGTTCTTGTTATTGAAATTGGTTAAACCAAAATCGAGTAGTATGCTGAATAAAAACGAAAACTGAAGAAGGGTAGAGTAGTCTCCGTAATTTGCATTCCCAACTTTATTTTGCACGCCGGGATCAATGATCAGAATCCAGTATGGCTTAATTAATAAGTTTAAAATTATTAAGATGGCCAGGTTAATTATGAACTTCCTTTGCTGCATTTTTGGAAAACGCTAAAGATAGCCTTTTTTTGGTCTTTTTTGCTATATTTTTGGTAGCTTTGCGGGGTGCAAATCGTTGTAAATACGCGCCTTTTGTTAAAAAACAGGCTTGAGGGAATGGGCTGGTTCTCTTACCAAACTTTAAAGCGTATTACTCAGGCGAATAAAGACGTGCATTTTGTGTTTTTATTTGACAGGGATTTTGACGAAGAATTTTTATTCAGCGATAATATTACACCCTTAATTCTATCGCCGCAGGCCCGTCACCCTTTTTTATATTATGCCTGGTTCGAATTTTCGGTAAAAAGTACGCTTAACCGAATGAAACCTGATCTGTTCTTATCACCCGATGGTTTTTTAAGTCTTGGGGCAAACTGCAAACAGCTTCCTGTAATTCACGATATTAATTTTTTACATAATCCTGAAGATGTAAAACCGCTGACCAGACGTTATTACAATTATTTTTTTCCAAAGTTCGCTCAAAAGGCAACACGAATTGCAACTGTTTCTGAATTCAGCAAGAAAGATATTTCAACAAATTATAAAATTGATCCCAATAAGATCGATGTGGTTTACAATGGTATCAACCCTGCCTTTAAAGTTATCGATGAAGATTCAAAAGTAAAAACGCGACAAAGATTTTCGGAAGGTAAACGCTATTTTTTATTTGTTGGATCGTTGCATCCCCGAAAAAACATTAAAAGACTTATTCAGGCTTTTGATGAATTTAAAAGAGAAACCAGATCAGACTTGAAATTATTGGTTGCCGGCCCGCATTTTTGGGGATTAAAGGATGTTTACCAGACAATTGATGAAACCACTTGTAAGAACGATATTATTTTTACCGGCCGTTTAAGTGATGAAGACCTTGCGAATGTTATGGCTTCGGCATTTGCCTTAACGTTTGTGCCGTACTTCGAAGGCTTTGGAATTCCCATTGTAGAAGCCATGCAAAGCGAGATCCCGATCATTACAAGTAATGTTACCAGTTTGCCCGAAATTGCTGGCGATGCGGCTTTAGTTGTAAATCCTTACGAGGTTTCTGAAATAAAAAATGCAATGCGCAAATTATATCAGGATGAAAATCTAAGAGCAGAGTTAATTGCAAAAGGTAAAATAAGAAAAGATAATTTTTCCTGGGATAAGTCGGCTGATCTACTCTGGAAATCCATTGAAAAAACACTCAAATAAACTACAGATTTATTTCGTCATCGTAATTGGCCGATGCGCCGTAACCAAGGCGCTTACCGGTTCTTAGACTAACGCTGCTTGTTTTTTCCTGAATTTCATTAATGGTAACTTCTTTTACCGCATCAAAAGGCGGAATGTACAAGTCGAAAGAAATAACGAAAATGATCAAGTCATAGATCATTTCTTTTAATTGTTCTTTGGTAACGGCTTCGTTCGAAAAGGTATTGTATTTTAAACCTAAAGGAGATTTGGCTTCAATGAAAAAACGCATGTCGCGGTTAACAAAAACACGTGCGATCAAATAACCAACATCATTGGTACGGTTGTATTTGAATGAATCTGCCAGGAAATTATAAATATTGATCACCCCGCAATACGAATTGAATTCGTTCTGTTTTACATATCCTGTTTTAAACATGGGATGTGATTTCTCGAATTCAAAAACGTTGGTGTGCATAAACAACTCGATCATGTCGCCCGCTATCTTTAACTGCGTGGCGTGCTGATTAAGTTCGTTAAACTCCAGTTTAACACGGGAATCAAGAACATCGAGCTCTGATTTTAAGTCATCGGCAGTCTCTCTGCAAATTTCGTTGATCATTTCAAAAACAGAGATCGTGTTCTTAAACACATCTTGTTTCATGATCGATTTTTCTTTTAGCAGTTTAATAATTAACTGCCGTGTTTGGGTTTTATCTGTCAAGATTTCTCGTTTTTCTTTATACGTCAACAACCTTATTGAAGTGATGTTTTTTTGGTATTAAATCTTAAAACTCACAAACCTAATATGCTCTTGCGAAAAGTACTCTTTGTGTGCTTGGTTTGCCACTGTAAATACACTTTCCGGCTTCCTGAACATTGTTTAAAGGTATGCAGCGAATCGTTGCCTTTGTTTCTTCTTTTATCTTTTCTTCCGTTTCGCTGGTTCCATCCCAATGCGCGCTGATGAAACCGCCTTTATCATCAAGCAATTCCTTGAACTCTTGATAGCTGTTCGCTTCTATGGTCAGGTCCTGAGTGCGTTTTAAGGCTTTTTGATACAGATTGCTTTGTATGTCATTCAATAATTTTTCAATGTAAACATCAATATCCGTTATTGTAACGGTTTCTTTACTTAAGGTATCTCTTCTGGCAATTTCAACGGTA
>JANYIQ010000082.1 GCA_025362575.1 Bacteroidia bacterium | reverse complement strand
GAGACGAGAATGTTATTCTTGAATTTAAGAATGGCTTTAAACTGGAGTTAATTTCAGCTAGAGATCTCACCGTTAAAAGTAAAATGCAAAACGTGAATCCAAATAATTACTTAGAAAAAAAACAATTAAGTGAAGCAAAGTATCCGCGTTTTGAAATAACCGCTAATGGTTGGATCATTGGAGAAATTGATTCAAAAAATAAAAAGTAAAAAACCGAATGAGATCGATCAATAAATATTATCTAAGCTTCATCTTGTTATTGATGGTCGGTTTTATGTTTTCGCAAGCACCCGTAAATGATAATTGTACTGGTGCAATTAATATTCCGCTTGCAACCCCACCTGCCTGCGGTACAGGCACGCAAACTGGGGCTACTGCTGTTGTTACCGGAAACATTACAAATGCAACTCCGGGTAATCCATATATATACCAAACTGGATGTACAGGATCTTCTGCAACAATGAGTTTTCCCGCTAATGATGTTTGGTATTCATTTGTAGCCACAGGATATCAAACTAACATTAATATTACATCTGCATTTGCAAATCCAAATGTGGCACTTTATTCAGGTAACTGTGCTGCGTTGGGTGGTGGAATAGGTGGTTGTGCAGTTGGAACCGGTGGCAGTGTGAGTTTAACTGTGAACCAATGTGTTCCCGGCACAACTTATTATCTTCAGATCAGTGGTGCAACAGGTCAGGTTGGAACTTTCACTATGAACATAAATAATAGCGTTAGTTGTGCAAATTGTTTAGTAAATTCAAACATTACGGTAACGCCTCCGCCTGTTGGTGGAGCTTATCCTCCAAATACAACCGTTCAATTTTGTTTTCATATAGGACAGTTTAATACAATAAATACTAACTGGTTGCATGGCGTTCAGTTATCATTTGGTTCTTGCTGGAATGCGGCATCACTTGTTACTAATATTCCTACACCTGCCGGCACTTCAGGAAGCTGGGCCTACTATCCTGCTGGTATTGGAATTCAAAATGCGCAGAATTGGGGACCAGGTTGGTATTTTGATTATAATCCAACAGATGGTAATCCTAAAAATAATTTCGGGGATTTACCAACCACAACTGTTACTGCATCAATGTGGAATTTTTGCGCAACAATTACAACAAAGAACGTTTGCAATCCTGGTTGCGATCTGTCTGTTACTTTTAATACAAGTGGTGATGGAGAATCGGGTTCATGGTCAAATTCAGGTTGTGCTAACGATCCGCCCGCAATTTTTCACGCAGTGGGTGCTTGTTGTCCTCCAATAATGTCCTCTATTCCCGCAAAATGTTTTGGAACACCTACCGGAACTGCAATTGCAACTCCTGTAGGAGCAGTAGGACCTTATACATATATATGGACTGGACCTGCAGCCTATACTTCCTCTGCAACATTAGTTCCCGGTGCCAGTACAATTACAAATGTACCTGCGGGAATTTATACTGTACAGGTTATTGATAAAAATCTATGTGCTGTAAATGCAACCGTTCAGGTAACACAACCACCCGCAATAACTTTAACACCTACTTTTACAAATGCAAGTTGTTTAACTAATGGTTCTGCATCGGTTACCGCTACAGGAGGAACACCCGGTTATACCTATACCTGGTCACCAATTGGAGGTAATGCTTCTACCGCATCAAATTTAACTCCGGGAATTTATACGGTTACTGTTAATGATTCGAAACTTTGCGCGCAAACAGCAACTGTAAGTATTGTTTTAACCGGATCTGTTTCTCCGGCGTTCACTACCCCAACCTATACACAATGTTTAACCGGTAATAGTTTTGTTTTCACTGCTTCTGTTGCAGCAGGTACTCACACCTTTGCATTCAATCCTTTGGCAGGTTCACCCGCAACAGGTTTAGTTAGCCCTTATGGCCCTGTAAGTTTTACTGCACCTGGTACCTATTCTGTTATTCACACAATTGTAACGGGTAGTTGCACTGCAACAACAACATCGGTAATTGTAATTAAACCACAACCAACAGTCACGGCTAATAATTCAGGACCACTTTGTGTTGGATCAAATCTTACTTTAAGTTCTACCGGTGGAGGAACCTATTCCTGGGCAGGGCCAAATGCTTTTGTTTCTGCAGTTCAGAATCCAACCATTGTTGCAGCTACGGCAGCGGCAGCAGGTGTTTATACTGTAACCGTAACATTGAACGGTTGTACAAACACAAATACCACTCTGGTAACATTAACAACCGCAACTGCTTCAGCAACTAATACAGGTCCATATTGTGCAGGATCAACCATTCAATTAAATACTCCGGCCGCTACATCCTACACATGGAGTGGGCCAGCGGCGTTCGCATCTAATTTACAGAATCCTGTCAGGCCTGCTTCAACGGTTGCAATGTCAGGAACATATACTGTAATAATAACCGCAGGAACCTGTACAGCTACAGCAACTACATTAGTAACGGTTAACGCATTACCCACACCAATTGCCGCAAATACAGGACCTTATTGCCCGGGTGTAACCATTCAGTTGAACGGGTCTGCCGCAAGTTCTTACACCTGGAGTGGCCCTGCTTTCGCTTCCAATTTGCAAAGTCCGACTATTGCCGGTGCAACAACTGCAATGTCGGGTGTTTATACATTCAGTGTTACCGACGTTAAGGGTTGTATTAATGGAATAACCACCACCGTTCTTGTAAATCCAAATCCCACTCCGTTGATCGGAAGTAATAGCCCGGTTTGCTTGAATACAAATATTAATTTGAATTCTGGGGGAGGCGCAACTTATTCATGGAGTGGTCCTGCGGCTTATACATCCGCAGTTCAAAATCCAACCATTGTGGCAGCAACAGTTGCTAACGCCGGAATTTATACAGTAACGGTTACAAGTGCTGCAGCTTGTACGGCTACTGCAACTGTGAATGTTTCTGTTTTGACCCCTTCTACTACAGCAACTAACACAGGCCCATATTGCGCAGGAACAACCATTCAGTTAAATACACCTGTTGCTACATCATACACATGGAGCGGCCCCGGCGCATTTGCATCTAACTTACAAAACCCTGTTCGTCCTGCTGCAACAGTTGCCATGTCGGGAACATATACCGTTATGATCAGCATAGGGTCTTGTACGGCATCAGCTACAACTTCAGTAACTGTTAATCCATTACCTGTTCCTGTAGCAAATAATAATAGTCCGGTTTGTATTGGTAATCCAATAACATTTACCGGTGCTGGTGGTGTTAGTTATTTCTGGGGCGGACCATTAGCTTATACAGTGGCGGCTCAGAATCCTACAATTGCTGCTGCTACAGCTGCAATGGCAGGCACCTATACTTTATTGGTTGTTGATGCTAATACTTGTACTAACGTTGCAATTACTAACGTAGTAATAAATCCTACACCAACAATTACAGTAAATAATCCAACAGTTTGCGTTAATCAAACCATCAGCTTCACAGCTACGGGTGGTGCTACTTATGCTTGGTCAGGTCCGGGTGGATTTGTATCTGCACTTCAGAATCCAACCATTCCTTCGGCTACTGCTGCAAACTCAGGACAATACACCGTAACCGTTACAAGTGCTGCGGGTTGCACCAATACTGCTGTTTCAACAGCAACGGTCTTCCCATTACCTACACCGGCAATTACAAGTAATACACCTTGTGTTGGTTCTACTTTAAGTTTATCAGGAAGCGGTGGAGCAGTTTATGCTTGGTCAGGACCAAACAGTTTCAGTAGTCTTTCACAAAATCCAAACATTACAACAGTTAGCATGCTGGCAAACGGTACATATACTTTACTGGCTTCTGCCGGAACTTGTACTGCCATGACAACAGCAGTTGTCACCATAAATGCTTTACCTAATCCTACGATGGCAAGCAACAGTCCGGTTTGTGTTGGAACACCGATCAACTTTACAGGTAATGGCGGAGTATCTTATTCTTGGAGCGGCCCTGCAGGATTTACAGATGCTACACAAAATCCAACGATCGCAGTTTCTACGATGGCTAATAACGGTACGTATACATTAACAGTTACAGATGCCAACGGATGTGTGAATTCAACCACTAAACCTGTTGTTGTAAATGCACAACCTGTTGTATCAGCTAATGGCGGCACAGCTTGTGAGAATTCAAATACCAATTTAACAGCAAGTGGTGGTGTTTCTTATTTATGGTCAGGTCCGGGCGGATTTACTTCTGCAAGCCAAAACCCTGTAGTATTAGCTACTGCGGCAGCAGTTGGACAATACACTGTTCTGGTTACATCTGCAAGCGGTTGTACAAATACTGCAATGGCAACTATTGGAATCAATCCTATTCCAACTCCTAACATTGTTACTAATAGCCCGATCTGTATCAATAATGTTTTAAGTATTGCTGCAGGTGGTGGTGTTTCTTACTCTTGGACAGGACCTAACGGTTTCTTCAGTACGGCACAGAGCGCAACAATACAAGCCAATTCGGTGAACGTAGGTGGCGTTTATTATGTAACTGCAACGGGAGCTAACGGTTGTGTTGCTACTACAAGTATGAACACAGTTATTAATCCGATACCACCTCTTAATATTACCTCAGGCCCTAACAGAGGTTGTGCGCCTTTATGTGTATCGTTTACGGCTGCAACTACTCCAAGTGCCACAGTTGATTGGATCATGGGAGATGGTTCTTACACAGGCGCAAACATCAATTCAAATGCTTGTTATCAAACTACAGGAATATTTACGATCACAGCTTCGGTTATCGACGTAAATGGCTGTCAGAATTCTGCAACATATACTGTTCAGGTTTATCCTCATCCGGTGGCAGACTTTAACTACGATCCTTATAAACCAATTGTAAATCAGAATGCGGATGTTCACTTTACGGATGCTTCTTACGGTGCCAATATCACCGGATGGAGTTGGTTCTTCATGAACAATGCTTCCGCAACTTCGAGTTTACAGAATCCAACCTATGTGTATGAAGATGCCGGTGAATTTGTAATTGCCTTAGTTGTTACGAGTGATCAAGGTTGTACAGATACAATTCTTAAATCGATCCTAGTAGGTCAAGATTTTGGGATCTTCGTGCCGAACGCATTTACAGTTAACGGTGACGGATTGAATGATAGATTCTACGCAAAAGGATACGGCATCACTAAATTTGAAATGAATATTTTTGATCGCTGGGGCGAGAAAGTGTTTAGTAGTCATGATATTCAGGAAGCCTGGGATGGTACTTACCAAAATAGAGGAACTAAGATCGTGAAAGACGATACTTATACCTGGATCATAAATGTGACCAACGTATTTGGAAAAGCCAAGGAGTTTACGGGTCATGTCACTCTGATAAAATAGCGGCCATAAAATTTGACGCAAAAAAGCAGCACCTCGGTGTTGCTTTTTTTTTGATGTTTTTTTGAATGAGATCCTGTAAAAGTGTAAGCCGGAACAAGAAAAAAATCAATATTAAGAGATGTAATTTCAGCAATAGTCGCCTTAGAACTAAACTGTTTTAGCGTGGCCAGCCCCCTGCGTTATTAACAAAAACACCTAATTATTAACTTTATCAAGCCTTATTCATCTTGGCTATTTAGGGAATGGTCGGCATAAATGAGTGAATGATACTTGTTTTGTAAGGAAATTCTGCTAAATTCATAGCATCAATATTCGCCTCCTAAAATTTTTAGTTTTTGGAATAAAAAATTGAGATAATAAAATAGTGTCATGTTGATTTTGAATAAAAAATAAATTCCCCACGTATGAAAACATTTTTGAAAATTTTCGCAATTGCTTTGGTGTTTATGTTTACGAATGGCAATAAAGCGCACGCTCAGTCAACGCATTTTAAATATTTAAGTTATGTTTTCCCTGCCGATTCGATCTCAGGGTTTGATGAGTTGTCTGCCAGCCAGGAAGCTTTAGGAAGAGGTTTTTTTGGAAAGGAGTATAAGATTCAAATGTATCGTGCCAAACGCGAATTCATCAATAAAAAATTCGGATACTCTCCACCAACATTAATGCAAATGTATAATGCCAAACCTGTTCCTAATAATCCTTTGGCTGCACCTTGCGTTAACGAAGATTTTGAAGCCTCTACAAGTACTACTTCAACAAGTAGTGTTGGTTCTGTTGGAAGTACATTAGCAGGTTGGACGGTTTCGCAAGGGCAGAACTCAGCAGTTAATGGTTCTTGTTCTTTAGTGGGTTGTTGTCCTACAGCGGGTAGTACAAATGCCTGGATCAGATCTACACCTTTTGTTTGCCCTGCACCATTGAATAATATTCCTAACTCACCTTTAGGTGGATCTAAAGTAATTCAGCTGAATGATAATATTCCAACAACCGGTGAAATTGTTAGGATAACACAAACGTTTCCGGTAACACCAACTAATGGTTTGTTTCAGTTTGCTTACATGGCTGCCATGAACGGTTCGGGTCATGCTTGTTGCGATCAACCTTTCATGAAGATTTCTTTATTGAATTGTTCAAACGTATTATTGCCTTGCCCATCGTTTAGTTTGGTTCCTCCCGGATCAGCTTGTGTGGCTCCGTCTTTACCGGGCTGGACGATCAATGTTTCCGGGGTTTCTTATACTTCAACATGGCAGGTTGCTTCTATCGATCTAACTCCTTACTTAGGTACTTGTGTTACTATTGAGGTTATTGTTGGAGATTGTGACGGATGGGCACATGAAGGGTGGGCGTTTTTTGACGCTGTATGTAAGCCGATGACCGTTACCGTTAACAATATTGCCTTTCCTATAGGAACCGGAGCAACCAATGTTGCCGCCTGCGGTGCCTTAACAGCAACTGTTACAGCTCCTCCGGGATTAAATCCATACACCTGGAATGGCCCAGGTGGAAGCGGAATAACAAACAATCCTAATCAAACATTTACAACTTCGGTTGCAGGTAACTATACTTTAACAATGAATCCATTAGGTTCATGTTCACCTATTACGCGAACCGTGAATATTAGTTTTGTTCCTAATCCGATCGCAACTTTTTCCCAGGCAAACAGTTGTACTACCTATACCTTTACAAATACTGGTACAGGTGCACCGGCAGTGCAAACATACTCTTTTGTAGGCACGGGTGCTCCTCCAAGTTTCACGACCACATCTACAAACACGGTCGTCAATTTCCCGCCTTCAACCACATTTACCGTCATACATACTGTTGTGAACTCTTCCGGATGTACTGCCACAAATTCGCTTGTGATAAACGTACCAGCCGGACCTAATCCTGCTTTTACTACACCAACATATACACAATGTTTAACGGGAAATAGTTTTGTGTTCACTGCAACTCAAGCTGCAACTACACACACCTTTGCATTTAATCCTTTAGCCGGCGCACCTGCTACCGGATTAGTAAGTCCTTACGGCCCTGTGAGTTTTACCGCACCCGGTACTTATACCGTAACACATACAATAAGTAACGGTGGTTGTACAACGTCAGCATCTTCAGTGGTTGTCATAAATCCTCAACCAACAGTTACAGC
Source organism: Bacteroidia bacterium (assembly GCA_025362575.1). Lineage (GTDB taxonomy): Bacteria > Bacteroidota > Bacteroidia > B-17B0 > Aurantibacillaceae > JAHEYG01. The sequence continues at coordinate 1,041 of JANYIQ010000082.1, read as the reverse complement.
TACAAACAACGGACCGCTATGTGCAGGTGCTAATTTAGTTTTGTCTGCCACAGGTGGAGGAACTTATGCATGGACTGGGCCCGGAGCTTTTGCCTCGGCAGTTCAAAATCCTACCCTTGTTGCAATTACTCCTGCTCAGGCCGGAGTATATAATTTAACAGTAACTTCTGCCGCAGGTTGTAAAACTACTTCTACAACGGTTGTAGCCATTACTACCCCAACAGGTTCTGCAAGTAATACCGGACCATATTGCGCCGGCGCAACCATTCAATTAAATACAGCAGCTGCTACATCTTATACATGGGCAGGGCCCGGAGCATTTGCTTCAGCTTTACAAAACCCTGTTCGCCCTGCAAGCACACCTGCAATGTCAGGAACATATACTGTTACACTTAATTTTGGAGGTTGCACAGCAACTGCAACTACAGCGGTTGTTGTAAATGCATTGCCTGTTCCTTTAGCAAATAGTAATAGTCCTGTTTGTGCCGGAACACCAATTAACTTTACGGGTTCGGGCGGTACTACTTATACCTGGACAGGCCCTGCAGCATATTCTTCAAGTGTTCAAAATCCAACAATTGCAAGTGCAGCAGCAGCTAATGCCGGAACATACACATTAACGGTAACTAATGCAGCCGGTTGTACCAACAGTATAACAACTGCAGTTGTGGTAAATCCAATTCCGGTACCTGTTGCAAATAACACAGGACCATATTGCGTTGGTACTACCATTAACCTTACAAGTGGTGGTGGCGGAACCTATTCTTGGACAGGCCCTGCAGCATTTGCCTCGGCTTTACAAAACCCTACAATTGCAGGTTCAACACTTGCTAACGCAGGTACATATACAGTACTCGTAACATTAAATACTTGCACCGCAACTGCAACAACTAACGTTGTGGTTTCTACTGCAACGGCATCGGCAACTAACACAGGCCCATATTGCGCAGGAACAACCATTCAGTTAAATACACCTGTTGCTACATCATACACATGGAGCGGCCCCGGCGCATTTGCATCTAACTTACAAAACCCTGTTCG
>JANYIQ010000066.1 GCA_025362575.1 Bacteroidia bacterium | reverse complement strand
AAATATATTTCTTGTTATTATAAGTAACAATCTTAGGGATTATTCTTTTCAAGAGCCTTCAGATTTAAGAATAAGAAGAAGAAACTCGCCTTTCCCGGAGCAAGAGTTTTTAGATAAAGTAATTTTTTCGATCGATTTTTTTATTGAAAACCTTGGTGACTTTCAAACTTCTCTTGACGCTCTTAAATCAAAAAATGTCGCATTAAATATTGACATTAAGAAAAGTAAAAGCAATAAAGAACTTTCTAAATCGGGATTGTTTGATTTTGCTATTACAAGCCCTCCATACGCAACTGCATTACCATATATTGATACACAAAGACTAAGTCTTGTGTGGCTTGGGCTTACGCCGCCAGAAAATATAAAGGGCCTTGAAAGTGAACTGATAGGCAGTCGCGAATTCAATAGAAAAATCGAACAGGATAGTTGGCAAAAGCGTATGATTACAAACTCAGATAAATTGCCAAAGGAAGTTTATAATTTCTGCAAGCAATTAAATTCAAGTTTAAAACCCTCGGAAGGTTTTAGGAAAAGGGCGCTCCCATCTTTGCTTTATAGATATTTTATTGATATGAGAAATGCTTTCGTTGAGGTGCATAGACTTCTTAAAAAAGATAAGTATTTTTGTTTGGTGGTAGGACATAATCATACTAATATTGGTGGGAAAAGAACGAATATTGATACTCCAAAACTATTGGCAAATATTGGAGAAACGGTTGGTTTTAAAGTATTCGAAATAATGCCTATGGAAGCATATCAAAGATATGGAATAAACTCACTTAATTCTGTTCAGCAGGAATCCTTAATAGTATTTAAAAAGTAATATTATGCAGTTTGCGATTCATCCAAATGTTTATACTACTGATCCAGGATCAAAAGGCCTTTTAAATATGCTTGAACAAACTTGGGTAAGGGGCAAAACACCGGGTGATGGTACGTTTTATATTGTTTCTGGCTTTTCAAACTATAATGGAGGGGTTAGATTTTATGATACTTTTAAGCGACATATTGAAAGCGGAGGTGAATGTGTTGCTTTTTTAGGTGGTAGCACCTCTCAACGACTTTCAAGCCAACAGGTAGTAGAACAACTATTGGAAGTGGGATGCAAGGTTTATTTAATCAACAGAAAAAGATTACTTCATGCCAAAATTTATGGACATAAATCACGCGATGAGCAATCATTAGTTGTTTCATCCGGAAATTTTACCGGGCCGGGAATGTCTCAAAATATAGAGGCATCCGTTTTAATTGACAATGCACAAGTTGAAACAATGGGTTTCTCTTGGCCAGATACGGTTGCGAGTTTTTTAGCTCAAAGATGGAACATATACGAGCCCCAATTAGAAGATAGGACACATCCAGCTTGGAGACTACTTTATAATGAAGTAGGTGGAGCGGTTGTGCTAGAAGACGAGCAAGAACAAACGATGCTCATTACTCTTGTTCATGCCGACACTGCTCGAATACAAGCTAATCCGGGAGATACTGCTGGCTTGGGATCACAATATTTTTGGGTAAGTAAAGATTCGTTTGATTTCTTTCCTGCATTAACTGAGAGGAACGTTAGAGGACATAAGGCCACCTATTCAGCAACTATAACAATGAATTATATTGATGTAGGGATTATTGATAATGAATGTAGAGTTACTTTTGAGGCAGAAAACAATTTGGATTTTCGGTTAGGTACTGGAAAACTTAGGTATACAAAAGTTGCAAGAGAAGGTGATTTAGCAACTATTACAAGAACTTCTGAGTATAGTTATGAATTGCGAATACTTAGAAGAGAAACTGATTTGTTTACAAATTTGTCACCTTATGCAGTAAACTTCATTGGTAATAGAGGTAAAAAATATGGCTTTATTCCAAATGCGGAATTTTATCGTTTGATAAGATAATTCAAACATTCAATTTAATTTTGACTTTATAACAAATCTTTCAAGGAAACTTCTAAGCCCTCCGCAATTTTGCAAAGTGTAGTCATTGTGATGTTAGACCCTTGTGTAGTTAGTTTAACAAGATTTGCTTTTTCCATATCTGCCCTATATGCTAGTTCACGGAAAGAGAGTTTTTTTTCCTTTCTGATTTTGTTTATTTTTTGCCCAAGAGCCTTTAAAAATTTCTTCTGTTCCGAGGTGGTCATTACTCAAAAAGACAAATTTTATATCTAATAATCGGTAGCTTATAAACTACCGACGTAAAAAATCATTATATTTGATAGAAGGATTTTATTATGACTGTTCGTCATAATTGTTTGATAACGTCAGAAGTTATGACTGTTCGTCATAGCTCAGTTGATTTGGAAAACAAATGATTTAATTTTCAAATCAGCACGGACTAATTTTAGAAAATATGAAATAATGTATATACAATTTAACAAATAATAATATGAAAAAATACAATTTACTTTTCGCTTTTGTTTGCATAGTTTTTGCAAGTACCAATGCACAAACTTTAAAAAAGACATTCTACGATCTCAATGGTACAAAACCAAAAGAGGTATACCATGTAAACGCTAAAGGAGAAAAGAATGGGAGTTATAAATCTTATTTTGATGATGGTTTGATTGGAGTTGAAGCGAATTACAAAAACGGTTCGTTGGATGGAGCGTATAAAGAATATACTGGTTACGGTGGAAAGTCTTGCCTTGTAAAATCTGCTACCTATAAAGATGGTAATGCAAATGGAGCAGCCGTCTATTATAGCAGCCAAGAATGTAATGTTATTGCCTCTCAAGGAAACTTAGTAAACGGAAAGAGAAATGGTATTTGGACATTCTTTGAAGAAACATCAAAGAGTTTTGCAGAAGGATTTAAGTATATGACATACACTCAAAAGGTAGATGGAGATATTGTTTTGGAGGATAGTAAAATTGTTTACTACCATCCAAGCAAAAAGATTTTTTCCGAATTCAAGGGTAATGTAAAAGTCTCTTATTCGCCCGATGGAAAAGTTATTGGCGAAGAAACTTTTAATGATAAAAAGGAACTTGTTGAAGAAAAATATTTTTATCTAAATGGTGTAGTCGCTGAGAATAACAAATATTATGTTGAAAGTGGAAATAAAATTTCTGAAAACAGTTCTTGGTATGAGAATGGTAAAGTGAAAAAGAAAGAAGGATATTCCAACGGATCAACACTTTTGTATTACGAAGGATATAATGTTGACGGTTCAAAAGATGCAAACATGTTACAAATAGAAAAGAACGAGCAAAAAGAAAAGGAAGAAACAGCAAGTCAGAAATTAAAGTTCAATACACAAACAAGAAATGCAGATTCACTTTTTAATATTAAATCGTACAACGAAGCATCGGAAGAGTACAGCAGTATGTCACGCAGTGCAGATATTTACATTGAGCGCAGAGGTGCAAACGATACTTCTAATTTAGGATTTCTTAAGGGGAAAAAGCAATATGCTCAAGCGAAAATCAACGAAATAAAGAAAATTGCCGAGATGTCGGTCAATGTAAAGAAGCAGTTTTCTGAAATAACAACCAAGTATAACAAGTTTACAAAGTTGTTCGGTGGGGTTACAGAAACCACTAAAGTGTTCAATGTAGACGTTAATACAACAAATTATCCCAAAGGAGAATACTTATTTACAAAGGCAGACTCTCATTACAAAGAACTAGAGGCAGCATACAAAAAAGAAACGGATATTCCTAAGGGGCTGGAAACTGGGAAAAAATTAATTGAGATACTGGACAAGTTAATTTCGTTAGGTGATACAGATACTAAGGATTTGGATAAAAAACTTAAAAAGGCGAAGACAAAAGAAGAAGAAACGCAACTTTTAGGATTTTAATTCGAGAAATATAAAAGTGATTTCATCAGGGGAAAACACGAAAAAAGAGCTTAAAGTGAGCAAGTGTTTGACACTTAATACACTTACAAGAATGAAGACAACGGTAGCGAACTTGACAGAAGAAAAGAAGTGAGTGCTATGGTTTTAAAAATAAGATAGTTACAAATTTACAAGGGTAAAATGAGAATCGGACTGCAATATAATTTTACTTTTGACTGGAGAAATCTGAAAAAACGGTTGATGAATAAATTTAAAAACGTCTTGAACCTCTGCAACCAGACCGTTAGCGGGCTTTTAACCGTACTTAAACATTGTGGCAACACCGTTAGTTCAAATTCTTGTGTAAACGTCTACAAACGGCTACGAATTCGCTTGTGGGCATATTTGAATTTGCAGCGATATACCCCTTGTGATATCAGCCGACGCCCAAGTCGACGCCCAAAAATACAAAAGCCTCGGAGACTGTTGTCTTCCGAGGCTTTCCACGTTGCCGTTGTGATCCCGCTGGGATTCGAACCCAGGACCCTTACATTAAAAGTGTAATGCTCTACCAGCTGAGCTACGGAATCATCCAATTTCACTTAATACAGAACGAAATCCTGTGATTTTAGTGTAAAGAATGTCTTAATAAAAGAACTTGTTTAACGGGTTGCAAATATAAAAGCATTATTCGCCAACGCAAAATTATTTTTATTAATATTTATCACTTTTTTTCGCATAAAATCCACTTTTTAAATAAATTTAAAAACATATATGGACTTTAGTTTTGAAATACATCTTCTAAAAGGCTTCGGTGCTTTCAACTTCGGGCAAACCGCAGATGAGGCACTTGCCTTATTTGGTACGCCAGAAGAAACACAAACACTTGAAGATGAGATACTGAAAACATCGTCGTATGTGATGCATTACTGGTCCTTTGGGGTTTCTTTGTTTTTCGACAATCATAAAAACAAAACTTTCACGTCGGCAGAAGTAGATAATCAGGGAACAATGTTGTTTGGACAAAAAGTTTTTAGTATCAGCGAAAAAGCACTGATCGAATTAATGAAACAAAATGGTTACAAATTAAGTGAAACCGAACAACACACTTGGGGCGAAAAACGTTTGAGTTTTGATGAAGTTGGTCTGGATTGTTATTACGAGAGCAACCGACTGTCTTCCATTAATTTTGGTGTGTTAAATTCCGGCGAAGGATTTTCCTATTTCCCAAATTGAAATGGTTACTTTTGTATCGGAGAAATACTATCAAATAATAAACATTAAATAATAAATAATATCATGCCGGGAACAGAATTATTTGGCGCCGAAGAGCGAAAAGAAGTAAACGACGTTTTAGAAACAGGAATTTTATTTCGATATAATCAGGAAGCATTAAGAATCAATCACTGGAAAGCAAAAGATTTCGAAGCTGAGGTTAGAAAAATTACCGGTGCAAAATTTGCGCACGCCATGAGCAGCGGTTCTACAGCAATTGCAACAGCATTGGCTGCAAGCGGTATTGGCGTGGGTGATGAAGTTATTGTACCTCCTTTCACCTTCATTGCAACTATTGAAGCAGTTCTGTTTGTTGGAGCACTTCCTGTTTTTGCTGAAGTTGATGAAACACTTTGTTTAAGTGCAGACGGAATTAAAAAAGCTATCACTCCAAAAACAAAAGGTGTTTGTTTAGTGCACATGTGCGGCGGTATGGCTGATATGGATGCCATCATGAAAGTGATCAACGATAATAAATTAATTTTAGTGGAAGATGCCGGACAAGCCTTCTCTTCGTCTTATAAAGGAACCTACACCGGTTTATTCGGAACTGCAGGAAGTTACTCTTTCGACTTTTTTAAAATTGCAACTGCAGGTGAAGGCGGAGTTTTAGTTACCAATAGCGAAGAGATCTACAAAAAAGCGGATGTGTACAGCGATCACGGACATAATCACGTGGGAGAAAAACGCGGCATGGAGCAACATCCGTATTTAGGATTCAATTATCGCATTGGCGAATTAAATGCTGCAGTTGGTGTGGCACAAACACGCAAAGTTCCGGGCATCAAAGAAAAAAACCGTAAACACAAGCAATTCTTAATAGATACTTTATCAAAAACTCCCGGGATTGGATTTGCCCGATTAGCAGATCCCGAAGGCGATTCAGCAACATTTTTGAACATACTAATGCCCGATCCTGAAACAGCAAAACGTACCGTTGCCGAATTTAATGCAGCAGGCGTTGGTGGTTTTGACTATTGGTTCACTAACATGTATCACTTCATCAATCAGTGGGATCACATTAAAGAAATGCGTACCGTTTCTAAATTAGCGGTTCAGGTATTAGGAGCGCCGCAAGATTATAAAACCATGCAGTTACCGGTATCACAAAATGTAATTGGCAGATTGATCTCCTTCGGCATTCGTTGCACCTGGACCGAACAAGACATGATAAATCTTGCTGCTAAAATTTCCGAATGTGTCATTAAAGCAATAAAACCTGTTAATGCATAAAAATTTTAAAAACATAGATAGGGTTACTTATGGTCGCGGATCTTTTTCGCAACTTGCAGCAACTGTTGAACCCATTCGTAAAGAGAACAAAAACTATTTTGTTTACGTTGTAGATAATTATTTCAAAGGAAAGGAATTGTCCAATAAACTTCAGAATAAACCTGAAGACTTGATCTATTTCATAGATGTTGATCCTCATGAACCCACTACAGAACAAATAGATTCTTTGCGTGATGAGATCATTTCTAAAAAAGGTTTACCAAGCGGGGTGATCGGAATTGGCGGAGGAAGCATCATGGATATTGCCAAGGCTTTATCGCTCATGCTTAATAATGAAGGTTCGTCAACTTTATATCAAGGATTGAATCTTATAAAAAAACCAGGAGTATATCATCTTGGAGTTCCTACAATTTCAGGAACCGGCGCTGAGGTGAGCATGACAGCTGTGTTGACCGGCCCTGAAAAAAAATTGGGATTAAAGTGCGACTGGACCGTGTTCAATCAAGTTATTTTAGATCCGGAATTAATTGCAAGTGTACCAACCGACTGGTGGTTCTATACCGGTATGGATACTTATATTCATTGTATTGAAAGTGAAAGCGGCATTCGTAATAACGCATTTAGTTTAGCATACGGCGATCAGTCATTAAAACTTTGCAGAGAAGTTTATTTAGGCGATAAAGCCGGACAAACTCCCGAGAACAATGATAAATTAATGGTGGCTTCTTTAATGGGCGGTTTAAGTTTAACGTATAGTGAAGTTGGTGTTTGTCATGCCTTGAGTTATGGCTTATCAAAAATTCATGGCACCAGGCATTGTTACGCGAACTGTTTGATCTTCCAACATCTTGGAGATATTTATCCAAAAGGGCACAAAGAGTTCTCAGAGATGATCAAAAAACATAATATTAAACTTCCTCAGGGTTTAAGTAAAGAATGGGATGAGAAGACATTGGATGCAATGGCTTTAGTGTCTTATAATTTACCATTTATGTGGAATCATGCTTTTGGCGATAATTACAAAGAGATCGCCACCATGGATTACATTAAGGATCTGTTCAGAAGGATGTGATCAATGTCATTCCGAATTTATTTCAGAATCTTTAAGATGCTGAAACAAGTTAAGCATGATCTACCTCTGATAAATCAACTTCTTCACAAAGGTTTTTTCCTGCGATTGCAGACTAACAAAATAAATTCCGGATTCTAATTTAAGTGAACTTAGGTCTATTATTTTCACGGAGCCTGAATTATTTTCATAAACCAATTCGCCAATTGAATTTGTGATCGATATTTTTTCGATCAAATTATCGGGCGCTTTAATTTCAAACTTCCCATTGGTTGGATTTGGAAATAGATCAAGACCGTTCTCAAAATTGTATTCAGAAATTTCTGTAGCACTTACACAATTGTAAATTACTTTGAACCCACTTGCCGTAATTCCATTATCCGATTTAAATCTTACTGTAATTACTGTGCCCGTTGAGGTAACCGTGCCCGGAGTATTGGTTCCTGTATATTTTCCAAGCAAAGGAGAAGCAGCGCTTGCCCCATTGTAAATGAACAAAGAGTCGAAGCCTTGCTCGGTAGCAAAACTTTTGAATTGCAATTGTACTTTGCTGGTTCCGTTCGGAGAAATACTGTAAGTATAACTTTCGTTATCGTAATAATTTCGTGTTGGTCCGCCCATATCAAACAAACTATCGGTGCAGGGTTTTATTTCACAGGTGCTGAATTTATCTTTTATCAATTGCCAGAAATCGTTATATCCATTATCGTAACCCAATGCCCAAATGCCAATACCACCAATACCGCGCTGATTTACCATATCAAACTTCCTTCCCATACTGTAGATGTCATCGATCCAGCACTGGCGCCACATACCTGCAGACAGATAAGTGAAGTAAGGATTATAACAATTAGCTTCCCAATTTTTATTAGCGGTAGAGTAGGTAGTAGGATTGTTTTTTACGTAACTATATAAACGTGTGCTTGTAAAACCTCCTGTTGTATTTGAAGGAACGGTATTACTAACGGTTTCCCACTCTCTGCCATAATACGGTAATCCTAATAATAGTTTGGAAGGAGTAACTCCTTGCTTTAAATAGTAAGTGATCGATTTTGTCAAAGTATAATTGTATCCGGTTTGAAAATTATATAAGGGTGCTTCTGGACCGGCTTGTGCACTTCCTGAATAGTAATAATCGTAACCCATGATGATGAATGAATTTAAAATAGGATCCAGATTTGGGATATCAAAAGATGTACTCCAGTCAACAGCATACAAAGCAACAGACAATTCATAATTCGGATTCGCGGTAACCAATGCATTTTTAAGCTGAACCATAAAGTTTTTGAAAGGTGTTTTATCGGCACTTCCCATTCCTTCAAAATCAATGTTCACTCCATTACCGCCTCTACTATTTAGTAACGAAACCATATTATTGATGAAATTTGTTTGCGCACTTGGTGTTGCCCAAAACGTGGCGTGACTTGCAAAGAGCGTTGCGCAGATATGGATTTTTTTGCCGTTGGTTTTCGCAGCTGTCACTGCCGCGCTTGTTGTCCAGGCAAAAGAAGCGTTTGTATTTTGCCCGGTTGTTGGCGAAACCGCATAGTCAAAATAACAGAAATCACTCATCATGGTCCAGTCATAAGCGGTATAAAGCGTACCATTCCAATAAGGATGCCAACCGAACACGCGTTTCTTTAAGGTACAGGCTTGTGAAGTTTCCTGAGATCTGCCCGCAATGGAAACGCTATTTACAATTACGTTCAGGCTGTCCCATGATGCATCCGAATTAAAACCATACTTACTGTAAAATTCAGATTGCTCCTGCATGGTTGATTTAAAAGAGCTTTGCGATCGCATTAAGACCGGACACAGAACAAGAAGAATTAGTATATATCGCTTTAACATCACAAAGCGAATTTAAGTCTTTTTCCCAGGCTTACGAAAACTAAAACTTCTGATTCGATTTAGAATTTTTTTGAATTACCGGGTGCTCACGCCAAATGGGAATACGGCTACTTCAGAGCGTTTATTGGGAATGAGTTCAAGAGTTTTCAGGTCAATGAAGGTAACGTTTCCATTCCTTCCCCCACAGACAGAAGTGTGATGTGGTGCGGGCCCGGAAGAACTTATATTAGCATTAGCAACAGCTACAAACAAACCCTGATCATCAACAGATAAACCAAAAGGCTGGTAACCGCTATTGATCTTTTTCTGAATGGTATTACTAAGCGCATCAATTAGAACAACCGAACCTCTGTTCCCGATAAACGTAACAGAGTCATCGGGACATGTAACAATTAGTTTTTGAGCAAATTGAGAATAGCTCATAAAAGCAGGAGCAGACCCGAGCGGAATGGTGTTTATCAAGGCATCCGTTTGCATGTCAATAACCCGTATCTCATTTGTTTTCTGACAGGCCACATAACATTTATTGGTGATCGGGTTTATGATCAAGTCGATAGGGTCGAGCAAGCTTGAGTACTGCACAGTAGAAGTTCCGTCGATTGGCAGTTCGGTAATAATTGGACTTAATCGATTCGTAATATCAATTTTGTAAATGAAATTTCCGGTAGCGGATCCAATATAGATCTTATTTAAATTTTCGTTAAGGGCCATCCCCATCATGTATTTAAAACCAAAAGTGTAGTTTGTAATAACTGACATGCTTTGCAGGTCAACGTAGGCAATTTTTCCGCCGCTGAAAATGTTGTCGGAGAAAAATCCGTACTTTGAATCACCTGTAATAGCAAAAGTATTTCTAGAACCTGTACCTAAATTTATTTCGCCAACCAATTGATCATTTTCGGCATTGAATTTTTGGACAATGTTAGATTGTGCGAAAAAGGAAACGTACCAATTCTTTTTATCGGGTGATACTTTGATGCATTCAGGTATCTCATTGGCGGCGCTATTTCCCACATTAATGTAACGCATCTGTAAAAAGGTTTCAGAATCGAAAACGGTTACAACATCACAGGCTTTATTGACCACATATGTTTTTTTTCGTGATGGATTATCAGCAAATTTTATTTTACCATCAGCATTGGGGGCACCGGATACGATCCAATCCCTTAAAGCAAGATATTCTTCCTGCGTTAAAGGAGCGTTATTAATAGGCATGCTCGGCTCTAATGAAACGCCAAGATCAGGATCTGTATTTGTAAAATAACAAAGTGAACTGAAATCGGAACGATACGGGATAACCGCCGAACCTCCTGCAGAGGTTCCTTTGAACAGATCTTCCCAAGTGTTTAAATTGAGTCCGCCGGCCGCCATGTAGCTGGCGTTGTTGTGACAACCGCTTGTGGCGCATTTCCCTACAAGAATGTTACCAACCTTTGCAGGGTAATCGTGTATATCAACTATTTTAGCGTCTTTATGACAGGAAAGAAGGCTAATGCTGAAAAGAAAAGATAAGGCGGAAATTTTTCTCACACTCGAATATAGTAAAAATATCAATAATCATTTAAAATATTATTCGGCATTTACACGCTGTTTTAGTATATTTGATATGTGAGCAAAGGAGCTATTTCAAAATACAGTTTTTTTCTTTTTCTGAATGTAATAGGAATACTTAACTCCTTTTCTCAAAATTCAAATCCTAAGCCGGGCGATCGCATTCATGAATCGATCAGTCTTTATGATACCGAAAATAAAGTACGACAATTAAAAATTCCGCAGGATGATTATTTGCTTGTGTTTAAATACCGTTGGGTTGAAGCAGGTATGGGTGTCGATAATAAGGATTCCATAAAGATCCTTGAGGCCAAGATCGCAGACATGCTGGCTGACGGCGAGATCAAGAATCTCAAGGTCATCTGCATTTCCTATGAAAAGGGAACTGAGTATAACAACTGGCTTCAGAAAATGAAAACCGAAAAACCATTCAGGGAAAATTCCAAGTATAAGGTAGAGTATTATAACGTGAATGGCGATCCGGTGAGTGAAGCAAAATGCAAAAAACTCTTCAGTAGAATTGCCTTATTCGGACCTGACGGACGGATCTTAGTTTACACTAAGTACATTGAGAAATTCAGCTACGCTTTTAAAAATGATTATATAAAAGTTAAGGCGAAGTTATTATCAGATAATTCTGTAGGAGTAAAAGAACCAATGAACAATGCAAAAGTGCATGTTGGTTCAACAACAAATGATGATACACTTGCAAAGGCTACTACCAATAAAAATGGTGACTTCGAATTGAGTTTACCTAATAATGAAAAGGAATATTTGATCGAAGTAGAATCGAAAGATAAAAACACAAAGAATGTATCGCTTATCACAATGGAGGGAAGGGAAATTGCCATTCTTGAAAAGAACGGGATCAATTTTAAATACAAAATATTGAAGGCAGAGATCATTTATCTTAGTGAAACGCCTTTAGAAGACATCAGTTTAAAGTATGAGTTATTTAATTCGTCAAAAAAGAACGAATTAATTACGGCTGAAAATATTTTTTACGAATCAAAAAAAAGTAATATTCGCGATGAGTCAAAACCGATCTTAAATAAAGTGATCAAGATTTTAAATGATAATCCTACTGTAACACTCGAGATAATTTCACACACGGATGCTCAGGGGGATGATGAATCAAACCTTATCTTATCTGAAAAACGTGCCAAGTCGGTTGAGGATTACATTGTAAAGGCGGGTATTTCGGCCAGCCGGTTAAAGTCGGGTGGCAAAGGTGAAACAGAGATACGCAACCGTTGTAAAAATGGCGTTAATTGTTCAGATAAGGAACACGAATATAATCGTCGTACCGAGTTTAAATTCACAAGACCTTAAACATTAAAAACATCCCTTCATGAAAAAAATAATTTCTAAGATCGCTATTGTTATCTTGTTTGGTGCTATCGCAGCCTGTAAAGGCAAAAAGTTGAACGAGATAAGTTTGGAGGGGAAGTTTAAAGGTGAGAATATCACTGTTCAAAATCCTTATGGCCCCAAGGGTATTGGTTTTTGCGTAACCGATGTTTATGTGAATGATAAAATGACCAGCGATGAAATTAATGCTGAAACTTTCGAGATCGACATAAAAGCCATGGGTGTCAAGGAAGGCGATAATGTAAGCCTTAGAATAGTTCATACAGAAGGCTGCGAGCCAAAAATAGTGAATCCCGAAGCTTTGAGGTAAATTGTATTAAACCAAAAGGCCCAGCAGAAATGCAGGGCTTTGTTGGAACTGCTGGTCCCGATAGCTATCGGGATGAGTTAGGCTTTTGAGATTAATTTCTCTGTCAACTTTCTGCTTTTCCGGTTTTTAATTTGATTTTCGCGTGCAATGGCTTCTGTTTTTGTGGCGTATTCTTCATAATACTTCAACTTCCAATCCCCCCACCTGTAAAACCTTTATGATTAGAGTTGTGTTTACGAATTCTTTCAGTCAAGTCATCACCTGAGTGTCCTAAATACTATTTATTTTTTGTAGAAGAGAATAATATATAGGCATAAAACATGTAAAATAAAAAAGCCCCACATTTCTGCGGGGCTTTGGTGGGAGCTATAGGGCTACATTCGAACGAAATCCTTGGGGAATTGAAGAAAAACAAGTATTACTCTATAAAACGATTGAAGTGAGTTAGTGGATAGGTTATCCTTATCATTATTGACTGTACAATATGCTTAAATGGGCTTATTTAGCCTTGATTTGGCTTAGATCTATCTCGTACACTTTCTATTTTTCACGAAGTTTCAGCTCAATTTCCACCTTGCAAATAACCAAGGCTTCAATACTAATATTTTCCAAAATTACTCGACTGTAATTCGAAGTATTAGACAGTATGAATTTTATGAGATCCTCCTTTAATGGCATTAATAGATATACGTTTTAAATCAGTTCTTTCGACTAAGCGCAATATAAACAAGGCAAAAATGCCCGCATTTTGGCGGGCATTTTTTAATTAATTAAAGCTTGAATTAATCTTTAGCTTTTGTAGGTTCAGATTTTTTCACAAAATTTCCTTTGTCATCGAAAATGGCATCAAAATGTTCTTTTCCTTTTGTCATTTCTGCTTCAAACATTACCTTTCCTGCACCATCTGTAATTTTTGCTGCTTCAGATAATTTATAGCCTACGAAAGTTTTAGTGCAATAATCACTTGCCGCTTTTGGAAGATCTGCTATTTTTATTTCCTGTTCTAACTCTTTAAAAGTACCATTTGCTTCAAAAACAGCTGATGATTCAACTTTATTCAGATCAAACTCAGCTTCAAAATCAGCTCCTTCTTTCTCCCATACTTTTACTTTTGATCCGGGATATTTTTTTGCAAAACTATCCTTAACATTTGCAGGAACTTCTGCTTCTTTTAAATGTTGTGCATTTGCGTAGCTAAGCCCGAAGCATAATGCGATTGTTGCGATTGTTGCGATTGTTGTTTTCATTTTTTTATATTTATTAGATTGTTAATTTTATAATTCAAAGCTAAGAGGCGATTCTATTGCAATTCTGTAGTTAAATGAATATTATTTGATAAAATTCCCCTTTTCGTCAAACATTAGATCCTTTTTATCAATTTCAACTTCATACATTATTGTTCCTTCAGCAGTTGTAATTTTTGATACCTCACTTATATTTTTACCTGCATAGTTTTTTGAAACATAAGCAGTAATCTCTGAAGGCAAAACACTTTTTTCTATTTCCTGTTCAGTCTCCATTAATTTACCGTCAGCACTAAATGTTGCGGAAGTTTCAGCTCCGTTGTAACCAAATTCGGCTTCATAACCTCCATCTTTTTCCTTATCCCAAGACACTACTTTAGCATCTTTAAAGTTAGAATTGAAGGTTTCGAGGATCGCTTTAGGCACATCCGATTCTTTTGTTTTTTGTGAACAATTTGTATTTAAGATCAATACAATAATTGCTAATCCTAAGAGTTTTTCCATTTTTTTAAATTTATACTACAATATTACAACGCAATTCTAATGCAATTCTGTAGTTATTTTATTCAGGATAGACAAAAAGCAAGGAATCAGAAACGACCGCAGATCCAAAAACACCAATACAACCCGCTATTTTTGTTTTCAAAAAAACAGGTTCTATAAACGGATTATATTGCGCTAATTTTTGTTTATCGAGATTATCGTAGAATTCAGCCGAATTTTTAT
>JANYIQ010000042.1 GCA_025362575.1 Bacteroidia bacterium | reverse complement strand
TGCGATCACGGGTATACCTTCTACGGATCGTATCTGGTCTTTTGCAGGGGCTAAAGTAGCAACTACAACACGTTTCTTTTGTATCACTGCAAACGTTGCTGATATTTATGTTGGAGTAGTTGGTTCTGATTATTTGAATTTTGCAAAAGGCGTTTATTCGGTGGATTATGGGGCAGGTAACTGGACCGCAAAAATGACTGGGATCAATACAGCAACCGATTATCCAATGTTTGTTGGCATGGCCAATAACGATATCAATACGGTTTATTTAGCAGGAAGTAATTCTAATTCAGTTCCTGACATTATTAAAACAACAAATGCCGGAACAAGTTGGTCTCACGTATTTACTTCCACCGGTAATGCTAATATTATAACCGGTTGGAGTGGGCAAGGCGGAGACCGTGGATGGAGTTACGGAGAATGCCCTTTTGCCATTGCAGTTGCACCTAATAATGCGAACTCAGTAATTTTTGGTGATTTTGGTTTTGTACACAAAACTTCCAATGGAGGAACCGCTTGGCAGCAGGCCTATGTTAATGCCGCTGGGCAGCATCCTGCAGGAGCAGTTACACCGCCTTTTCAGAATTATCAGAGTGTTGGAATTGAGAACACAACCTGCTGGCAAATTCACTGGATCAACGCATCTAACATCTGGTCATGCTACTCGGATATCCGTGGCATGCGAAGTACCGATGCAGGAAATTCATGGTCGTTCAATTATACAAACTACACCGCAAATTCTTCTTATCGCATCGCACAGCATCCAACTAATGGAACCTTGTATATGGGCACATCCAATATTCACGACATGTACCAAAGCACACGTTTGCAGGATGCGGTCTTAGATGCAACTGACGGTAATGGAAAAATAATGTATTCTACAAACAATGGCGCAGCATGGACCTTACTTCATAATTTTAATCATCCGGTTTTCTGGCTTACACTTGATCCGAATAATGCCAATCGCGCTTATGCCAGTGTAATTCATTATGCTGGTGGAGCAGGTACAGGTGGAGTTTATGTTACAAGCGATCTTAATAATTTAGCTACATCAACATGGACCCTATTACCAAATCCTCCGCGTACCGAAAAACATCCGGCTAGTTTAGTGGTGTTGAATGATGGAAAATTGGTTGCTACATATTCAGGTCGCCGAACTTCGGCTGGTGCATTTACCGCAAGCTCCGGAGTTTTTATTTATAATCCGCTTACAAATACCTGGACAGATGTTTCGCACACCGGAATGTATTATTGGACAAAAGATATTGTTGTTGACCCGAATGATGCTACCCAAAATACCTGGTATGCCAATGTATTCAGTGGTTGGGGCGGTGCACCAAACGGATTGGGTGGATTGTATAAAACAACGAATCGCGGTACAAGCTGGACGAAACTTACAGGACTTACAATTGATCGAATGACCTCTTGTACCTTTAATCCAAATAATGCGAATCAAATTTACATGACCACCGAAGGGCAAGGTTTGTGGATCAGTCATAATATTAATGCAGCCACTCCAACTTTCTCGATGGTGCCGAGTTATCCTTTCCAGCAACCTGAACGTGTATTCTTTAATCCGTTCAACACAAGCGAAATTTGGGTGAGTAGTTTTGGAAATGGTATGAAAACAGGAACTGTTACTGTAACCGGAAATCTTGAGTTCACGAAGAGTGAGTCGGAAGAATTAAATGCATATCCTAACCCGGCATCACAAGAAATGGTGATCGATTATGTTTTTGATAAGGGCCCTGCCTCTTATGAAATTGTAGATGTTACAGGAAGAGTTATATTAAAAAAATCTTCCTTGGAGCAGTCCGGACAATTCTTAATAGATGTTTCGGGGTTTGAAAATGGAACTTATATTGTTCGAATTACAAATGGTTACGAAACCAAAACAAGAAAATTCGTGAAGGTGGAGTAAGTTTTACGGAAGATCACTGATCACTCATAATTTATAATTCATAACTCTTACAGGTATGGCGGAATTAAAAACAAAAAAAACAGAACTCAGCGTAGAATCTTTCATTAAAAAAGTACCTGAGGCACAAAAACGAAAAGACGCATCGGTAATTCTTGGACTCATGGAAAAAGCCACAAAATCCAAGGCAAAAATGTGGGGAACTGCAATCATTGGTTTTGGAGATAAACTTCTGAAATATGAAAGTGGCCGTGAATTGGATTGGTTCGTGATGGGTTTTTCGCCTCGTAAGCAAAACTTTGCTCTTTATATTCCGGGAGCTGTTGAAAAGCAACAAAGCCTCCTAAAAAATTTAGGAAAACATAAGGCAGGAAAAGGCTGTTTGTATATTAATAAGATAGAGGAAGTTGATCTTACTGTTCTGAAAGAGATAATTGCAAGAGGTGCAAAATAAGCTGATTTTAACAGTATAATTCTTGAAAATTCGGCTTGATCCTGGTTTGTTTTTAGCTCAATAAACTTTATATTTGAGTTGAACCTAAAAGGGTAAAGCACAAATGGATCAGAATGCCACCGGAAATATTGGATTAGCCCCTTTTACCTGTTCGTTTTCCCCGCAATTATCGGAGTTACTCTATAAACTGAAGTGTAGCATTGCTATTTCAACTTATCAGGCAGGTAAGCTTATTTTTATTAGTCCGGTTGACAGTGATAAACTAACTCAATTGCCCCGTGATTTTGCTAAACCAATGGGTTTTGAGATCTCGGGCGATAGAATGATATTGGCTACAAAAGATGAGATCCATTATTTCGAAAACTCAAAAGAGTTAGCCATACATTATCCCAACAAAACAAATACTTACGACAGTTTATTTTTACCGCGTACAACATTTTATACCGGCCAGGTTGATATGCACGATATTGCAATAGGTAATGATGGTATCTGGGCCGTTAACACTTCTTTCTCTTGCTTGTGTTTGGTTACAGGTAATTATAATTTTATCCCCAAGTGGCAACCGAGTTTCATAACTGATTTAGTTTCAGAAGACAGATGTCATTTGAATGGTTTAGTAATGGTAAATGGAAAACCAAAATACGTTACTGCTCTAGGCACCAGCGACACAAGACAAGGTTGGCGTGAAAATATTGTGGAGGGTGGGGTTTTAATTGACGTTGAGACCAACGAAATAATTTTAGATAAATTACCAATGCCGCATTCGCCATTAATTCATGATGGTGTATTTTATATGCTTTTATCGGCCAGCGGCGAATTTGTAAAAGTAGATCTTAAAGCAAAAAAGTACGAGGTCTTAAAAAAGTTGGAAGGCTTTTGCAGAGGCATGGATATTATTGGTGATTATGCATTTATTGCCATGAGCAAACTGCGTAAGAACTCTTCTACCTTCGCTAAACTTTCATTCGCCGAAAAGGCAGATGTAGCGGGCATAAAAGTATTACATGTACCAACCGCAGCAATTGTTGGTGAGTTTATTTATCAAACCAGTGTTGATGAGATCTACACGTTAAAGATACTGAAGGATAGTGTGCGGCCGAATATTTTAAACACAACGAGCTCATTGCACAAATCTTCACTGAGTATACCCGGTAAAACCTTTTGGGCCAATCCGGAAAATATAAATCAATAATAAACCAAAAAAACAAAACAAATGAAAAACAATTACAACAACTTGGTAAGGTTTTACAACCGAAGCCTAAAAAAACTAAGCAGCTTAACTAAGCTTGGTAAAAATGAGTACAAGCAAGACATCTTAAAAAGACGTATTGCCCGCTTATTTGATCTTTTAAGCGGCATGCAAACAAGAATGAAACTAAGCACTGCTGCAGCTGCATTGGCTACAGGTTTTGTTTTATTTCAGCCAAACGCAGCAAATGCACAGGTGTTTGCGGCAGGTGTTCAAAACCCGTTCAGTTTAACAGCTGTTCCAACTGCAACCGCATGGTCAACCCCTTGGTTTGTTGATTTGGATAATGACGGAGACAAAGACATCATGTCAGGCGATAAGAATGGTGATTTCTTTTACTACAAAAACAAAGGTACAGCAGCAGTACCTAATTTTTCAACATCAGTAATGAATACATACAGTTTAACCGGAACAGGCGATTCTTATTCAGCTCCGGTTTTTGTTGATATTGATAATGATGGTGATCAGGACTTATTCACAGGTAGTGGTACAGGTGGTTTCTTTTATTATAAAAACAAAGGTACAGCTTCAGCTCCTAGTTTTTCTGCTTCTGTTATGAATCCTTTTGGTATCACTGCTGCTGCAACCGGGTATTCTGCAGGTTCATTTGTTGATTTGGATAATGATGGTGATAAAGATTTAATGTATGGTGATAAAAATGGCGATTATTACTATCAAAAAAACACCGGTACAGCTACAGCTCCAACTTTTTCTGCTGCTGTAATGAATCCTTTTGGTTTAGCTATAAACACAAATGGCTATTCAACTGCTACATTTGTTGATATCGATAAAGATGGTGATAAAGATATGTTCTCAGGTGATGGTCCAGACTTTTTGTATTTCCAGAATACAGGAACAGCAACGGCTCCGGCATTTGCAGCGGGTATTGCTAATCCATTTTCTTTAGCTGCCTTAACTAACAATGGTGCATCTCTTTCTTTTGCTGACTTAGATAATGATACTGATATGGACCTGATCTCCGGAATTGCTCCCGGTGATCTTTGGTATTTCCAAAACACAAGCCCGTTAGGAATTACGCAAAATACTCAAATTGGCGGTTTAAGTCTTTATCCAAATCCAACAACTAAAGACATTACCATTAATATGAAAGGTTCTGATGACCTAAGTGTTGAAATAACTAATGCGATCGGACAAGTGATGAGCACTTCTCAAATAAACAGTGGTGTTAGTACTGTTGAATTACCTGAGGCAAAAGGCATTTACTTTGTAAAAGTTACTGAGCCAAGTGGTAAAGCAAATATCTTTAAAGTTGTGAAGAATTAATATTTTTTTAAGATCTATAAGTAAAAAGGCCGCTTCAAAAAAGCGGCCTTTTCATTAAGTATTAATTTCAATTATTCTTTTATAAGTTTACTTAAAGAGAACTCTTTTCCATTCTCGATCTTTACCCAATAAATTCCCTGACTTAATAGAGAAGTGTTTAGTGTTTTTGTTGAAGAATTAGTTTCAAATTTTGAGGTCATGATCTCTCTTCCTAAAACATCAATAATAATGATCTTTGCATTGTTTTCAACGGTACCATTTAATTTTATACTTATGTAATTTGTAAATGGATTAGGATACACCGCGAAATCACTATTTCTTTTTATTTCCTTTATTCCTATTGAAGCACAAGTAGTGTCTACTTTTTGTCCATTACTGCTTACAACGCTGCTAAATAAACCTGCACCATCTTCGGCTTTCACATTTACATAATATATTGTGTTTTGTGTAAGTGTAATGGTGCTGCTGGTTGCTGTTGTAAACCCCCAATTGCTTGTCCAACCCAAAACATTAGTTGCGCCAGCACTTGTACCGATGGAATACCAATACTTAGATAAGGCAGAGTTTGTATCGGCAGAAGTTCCCCAGTTCATGCTAAGAGAATCTTTGTTGCAGTTTAAACTAATATCAGCGCCTTTACCATCGTTTACAAATGCAATGTTAGAAGGTGGTGTCCAATCAATATTCAGATCATGAAAATAAATGGGCGATAAATTTCCGGCACTGTCCTGACAAATGGATTTTATTTTTGCTGAGTTCACGATCGGACTCGGATTCTGATAACGTATATCATTTGTATTGCCTGCACCAACAGTTACGCTTGCGGTATTACTTCTTGAGCGATAAACTTTTATTTCATCAATGCTGAATTTACAATTTCCGCTTCTGAACGATAGATAGCCACCGTTAGAGTAGGGCGATGGGTCGGTCCATGTTGCAACCAATGAATTATTCATGTAAACCGACATCTTACCTGTAATTCTGTCGTAAATAATTTTTATATCATACCATTGAGCTGCAGTAAAAGCTAAAGCCTGATCGAGTTTAGGAGCCGTAAAAACATTGTTCACTACTTTATAGATCTGAATTTTCTGATCATCTAATCTGAACCAAACAAAGTAAGAATTGTTACGGTTACTGCTATCGGGCTGATCACAGAAAAAGTGTAATCCCGCACGGCGATTGGTGCCGCTGCCTTCAAACTTTCCAAGAAAATGATAAAGGTACCGGTTCGATAAATTTTGCGTCAATGAAGCGTAAATATTGGTATTGCCGGCATTAACGCTTACTTCATCGCTTTGAACCAAAGCATTTCCGGTTACACTCCAGGTTCCAACTTTTTGTGTCCACTCGGGGTGAATGGCATTATCAAAATTATCTGCTAAAAATCCATGTGTATAGTTCGCGCGCCATTCTGTTCCGTTATAATCTAATACCTGATAATATCCTTTTTCTACACCCGAACCTCCTGTATTGTCAAGGTCGGTGAATGTGCTTGTAAAAGCAGCAGTTTTCCAGGCACCCGGAGTGGATACGCTTGTGTTTGGAGAAATAACATCCACTGTTGATGTTGTTGTACTCACATTTGTTGTGTACGATGCTGCCCATCCCGAAGAAACCGTTGCGCAATCACTTCTGAATTCAACCTGCAAACTGTCGTTTGTAGATGTAACCGGTCCAGGACTAACGGTTCCCGAATACTTCCCGATCAGCGGGGAGTTTACACTTCCTCCATCGCGAATAAATAAATGATCGAAACCATTTTCGGTGTTAAAGGCTGTAAAATTCAAAGTGATGTTAGTAGCTCCCGGGGAGGTAAATAAATATACTTTGCGTTCATCGTTCGAGTAATTTCCGCCTGCCCCACCAGTGTCATAAAAATTTCCTGAGGTACTTGTGTAAGTGGTTGTAGTAAATGTGTTATTGATGAGTTTATAATATTTATCCCAATTCCAATAGGGCCCTGGATCGTTATGCGTTTGATTAGGAAACATCTGATGCCCTTTTATTTTTGTACAGGCGCCCTGTAAGCACTGAGTTGATGAGCCTGAACAGCCGGGACCGTAATAACAACGAAGCGGATTGATGCTATTATCAGTACAGATATCTTTTACGAGGGCTGCTGATGAATTGTACATGGCATTGGTGTACCAGGTAGATACATTGTTATAACCTTCGTGTTCTAAGCCAATGGTGTAAGGATTCTCTGAACCAATATGCCAGGCTTTATTAGATTCTAAAACCATTTGAGTAACCTGCCCATCGCTGCTACGCAGAACATAGTGTGCAGAAACACTTGCAGAGCAATTCTGGAACCAGGAAATGCAGCCTGCGTAAGTTCCTTCAACATCATGAATAGCAACTGCAGAAATGGCCGTGCCACCACGACCGGAATAATTACAAGATGCGGCAGGCGTATAAAGCGCCGAAGGATAATCGGGAGCAGAAGAGATCGCTGAACCTTTGTAAACTGCACCTTGTTCGGATATGATCTGCTTGGAAGAAACCTTAACGGAAGTTGAACTTAATACTTCGTAGTTAGAACCAAAGATCAATCGCAGATCAACATGATGGTCAGGAAAATCATATGCATCCTGAAATTCACCTTTGCTTAAGAACCAGTAGATCTGATACAAGTGAACATTCATTACATAGTCATTTAACAAGTCTGTAGAAAGCGGTAACTCACTTAATGCAATTAAGATCATTTGCTGATCGGCAGGATCTCTCGAAAACTTATTTAGTTTTATTTGAAGCGCATTGAAAGCTGCAGCATAAGCGATAATGTGGATTTCAGGCTTGTTTTTTATTTCTGTTTCCGAGAAACCTGAAAGTTCTGCAACGGTACTTAAATTGTTCCTGAAATAATTTTTTCCATCGGCAACCAGTCCCATTACTCCGTAAGTTCTTGGCATATCGATACAGCTTTTATCCATCTTATCATTTAAATGATAAAAACGCGATTGAGTGTAAGCAACTGCTTCTAAAATTCCTTTTGGAACAGAGGGATATAAACTGTAAGCTTTTTTGAAATAAACAGCATAAGGATTTTCAACGATCAGATCGTTTGCTTGTGCCGAGAAAATTAATAAAGTAGTAACAAGAAGTAAAATTTTTTTCATACAGAATTTTTTAGCTCGTTAAAGTTAAGAAATTAGGCTTTTGAAGCAGATTGATTTTATGTTAAATAGATAACAAAACAGAGCCTAAAGGTCTTGTAATGCTTGACTGTCTTGTACTAAAACGATTTTACTTTTTCCACTTTTTAACCAGTTTAGCGGCTAATTTATGTGGATTGTTGCTCGAGGTGGATAAAGAACTCTCTATTTTTTTTAATTCGGTTTGAATGCTTTTACTGTTGTAAAAACTGTCGAGCATATAAGCTGCAATGCTTTGATGAAGCCATTCCTTTTGCTGTTTCACCCGTTTTTTCTGGAAGTATTTTGTGCCAATGGATAAACGTTTGTATTCTTCAACAATATCACCAACTTCTTTCACACCCTCATTATTGATACTGGAGCATGTAGTAACTTTCGGGATCCATCCGCTTTCAGTTGGCGGAAACAAATGTATGGCATGTGCATATTCTGTTCTTGCATTTTTTGCTTTTTGAACATTGTTGCCATCTGCTTTTGTTATGACGATGCCATCGGCCATTTCCATAATACCACGTTTAATACCTTGCAGCTCATCACCGGCACCGGCTAACATCAGCAGCAAAAAGAAATCGGTCATCTGACTCACGGTAATTTCACTTTGTCCAACGCCAACAGTTTCAATAATTATAAAATCAAAACCTGCAGCTTCACACAATAAAATACTTTCGTAAGTTTTACGGGCTACTCCGCCAAGACTTCCTGAATTTGGCGATGGACGAATATATACATCCGGATGAACCGATAATTTTTCCATCCGTGTTTTATCTCCTAAAATACTTCCTTTACTTTTTTGACTGCTTGGGTCAATGGTGAGAACTGCTAATTTATGACCATTGTTTACCAGATGCATCCCAAAACTTTCAATGAATGTGCTTTTGCCAACTCCCGGAACGCCTGTGATGCCAAGGCGAAACGACTTGCCTGATTTTTTTATAACGCCGTCAATTATTTTTTCGGCAATGGATTGATGTTCTTCCTTTGTGGATTCCACCAAAGTAATGGCACGACTTAAAATAGAAATATCGCCTTTTAAAATACCTTTAATGAAGTAGTCGGCACTTAATATGTTCTTGCTCTTGGCCAATTAATCGAAACGTAAATGTTTAACAGAGATACCTTTGTTCTGTAATTCTTTTAAAGAATCAATTCCGATGCGTAAATGTTCATTCACAAAATCTTCCGTTACTTTCAGGTCGCTAATTTCTGTTTTAACACCATCAGGGATCATAGGTTGATCGGTTACGAGTAATAATGCACCGGTAGAAATTTCATTAAAAAAGCCAACACTGAAAATTGTGGCAGTTTCCATATCTATTGCCATTACACGAATTTTACGCAGATACTCTTTGAAGTGATCATCGTGCTCCCAAACCCTTCGGTTAGTGGTGTACACGGTACCGGTCCAATAATCACGATTACTTAAACGGATGGTATAAGAAATTGCTTTTTGTAAATTAAAAGAGGGTAAGGCAGGAACTTCCGACGGTAAATAGTCATCGCTTGTACCTTCACCGCGTATGGCGGCAATCGGAAGGATCAGATCGCCGATCGCATTTTTTTTCTTCAAGCCGCCGCATTTCCCTAAAAACAAAACAGCTTTTGGATGTATGGCACTCAGCAGATCCATTACGGTTGCTGCGCTTGCACTTCCCATTCCAAAATTTATGATAGTGATTCCGTTGGCCGTAGCACTGCTCATGGGTTTGTCAAGGCCCTTCACTTCAACGCCATTCATTTTCGCGAACAAGTGAACGTAATTACTGAAGTTAACCAATAAAATATATTG
This sequence comes from Bacteroidia bacterium, assembly GCA_025362575.1. Lineage (GTDB taxonomy): Bacteria > Bacteroidota > Bacteroidia > B-17B0 > Aurantibacillaceae > JAHEYG01. The sequence continues at coordinate 10,963 of JANYIQ010000042.1, read as the reverse complement.
TCCGAATTCTTCTAGAGGCACGCCTGTATATCGCGGTAACCAATTATTTACTATTTCTTCTTTGGTTTTCATTACTTTTGTGGATATGTAAATATATTTAAATTTTTTTGATCTCTTTTGTCTCAAGCCTTCAAATATCCAACATTTAATATACGTATAAAAAACGAGAATGGCAAAGCCATGGTTTTTGATGAAGTTCGAAAAAAATGGCTTGTTTTAAGTCCGGAGGAATGGGTGCGCCAGCATCTGATCAATTACCTGAAAGAACATAAAAAGGTTCCTTTGTCGCTTATTTCTGTCGAAAAGGAGGTCAACCTCAATAATACCAGAAAACGTTATGATGTGGTGGTTTACAATACGCAATTACAGCCCGTTTTATTAATTGAGTGTAAAGCGCCCGAAGTTGAACTTAGTCAAACCACAGTTGAGCAGGCTTTGCGTTACAATTTAATTCTTGGAGTAAAATATTTATTACTGAGTAACGGAATAAGTGATATTGCCATTCACATTGAAAATGATCAACCGAAATTTTTAGAAGAGTTACCCGATTTTGAAAGTTTGAGTTTGTAGGTTTTGGGCTTTTAATTTTAAGCCTTTAACCGAGGGATCTGTTCTATTCAAAGTTTTTTTATTTTTAATAATAGCACGGATTGAAAATCACAACTGTTCGAAACCTTTTTAATGTTTCGCCCCTCTGGGGCTTTGATAGTCGGGGGGCTGTTTCTTTCTATTAACATTAAACCCCTCTGGGGTTATGCTTGCAGTTAGCCGGCTCCATAGGAGCCAAATATTAATAGAAACATATGATTGAGAAGAACAAAAGTGCCGTAGGTACGATATACAATTTCTAACGTTTCGAATACTAATAATTCCAAATCCGCGCTAACTGGAAGTAAATGATTTTGGTGAGAAAAGAAATCTTTTAAATCATAAACAATCAGCGTTATCGGCGTTCCATTGCCTCTTACTTACTCCTTAACAATTTTCTTCACAAAATAATTTCCTTCGCAAGTGATATTTAAAAAGTAAATACCGTTTTGCAGTTCGCTGATGTCGATGGTTTTTGAATTGCTTTGTGCAATTATTTCTTTTCCCAAAACATCGCAAACTTTTACATTCATATCTTTATCGCTTGCAATATTTACTTTATTATTAGCGGGATTAGGATAAACGTTTATTTCAGCTAATTCTTTTTTGTATAATTCTTCAGCCGATAATAATAGATTCAATTTGTATTTTCTGAAAAAGCGCCAGATCTCAACCGAGGCATTAAAGTCCTGATTTGTTGTTCCTATAATGAATGTTGCCCCCGGCCATGTGAGCTCGCCGCCGTTTACTTTATAAAGTTCGTTGGTGGAACCGGAATTTCCTCCGGTCCATAAATAGCGTACCGCTGTGCAACCATCGGAAGGTACTATATCCGGCAAATTGGTAAAGCTTGGAGTTGCCCCGCAATTATTATGCACTCTCCAGTATTTCATAAGTGAATCTGCTGCAATTTCGGTAGTGTTCCCATAATAGGGCACGGTTGCATCAGCAGTGCCGTGAACATGAATTACCGGAACCGGACGCGATGGATTGCAGGTGCTTGAAAAGCTGGTGAACATGGTTCCGGCAACACTGCCAATAGCGGCTACTTTGTTGCTTAAATTACAAGCCAGATAATTACTCATGAAACCGCCATTACTCATGCCGGTTGAATAAACAGCATTGGCATCAATGTTATATTTAGTTTTTAATGTATCAATTAATTCAGAAACAAATTGCAGATCCTTTGCACCAACTGGCGATATTCCTGAGTTCCAATAGGGCTGGTTGCTGCCATCTAAAGTACCTTGTGGATGTACAATTAAAAACTTTGCAGTATCTGCCACCGGCATAAAGTTACCGTAAAATTGTTGTTGCGATGCCGTTGAAGTGTATCCATGAAAGTTCATGACCAATGGATAGGCTGTGCTTCCGGTGTAAGAAAGCGGTTTGTAAAAACGATAGGTTCTGTAAATGCCATTCGACTTTATACTGTCAACAATGGTTACTCCGGATTGAGCGCTTACAAAAAAGCCTGTTAATACAAAAAGCCCTATTAAAAATTTTAATTTCATAAAGCTAATATACGAAAAATAGATCTCCGATCTCTTATACAAACACAAAAAACAGGGATAATGTATCAAAAGCAACATTAAATATCAGGGTTTGTTTCTAAAATGAGTGAAGAGCCTACCTTAATTACTGAATAATTCATTGGTTCATAATAAACAATCTATATTTGGCGAATTCAAGAACTTAAACAAAAACCTATTAATCATGAATACAAAACTTACTAAGATCAAATTGCTTGTAACGCTTGCTTTAACCGGCATCCTTTTTACAGGCCAATCTCAAATTCCCGGTTTTAAAAGATTATCAAGTACAGGCTTTTTTGCCAACCTTGGCTTAACTAAGATGACCACCAATAAATATCTCACAATAACCAATTATGGTGTGGCACAAAGTTTGTCTTGCTGGGACAATCAGTTTAACCAATTATGGAAAAAAACTTACGATGTAACCCAGTTTCAGATGATAGAGGCAACGCAAACAAAGGACAAAAATATTGTTCTTATGGGAATAGCTGCATCAAACCTTACTATCATAAAATTTGATACCCTTGGAAATGTTATTTTCACAAAACACTACACCAATGGAAGTGGAAACGTTTCCATGTCTACTGTTGCCCCGGCAGTTGGTGCTGACAATGGATTCATTGTTGGTGGCGGAAATTGCATTGGAGCTAACTTCCTTATTAAATTTGATGCAAGCGGTAACGTGATCTGGTCGAAACAATTCAATAACATTGCATTCGGAGCCACAAAAAATGCGGTTTCAATTGTTTCAAGTGGTAACGATTATTTAGTAGCTTCAGATGTATTGACAAGCACTGTTACTGCTGTTTCAACAGATGCAGCCATGATGCGTGTAGATGCTAATGGTAATATGTTATGGTACAAACAGATCAACATGCCGGCCGATGCCGAAATGCCACGCAAGCTGATCAGACGTAGCAATAATGCTTTTAGTTTGTTATGTTCAACCGGTATAACCAACGGAACTGAATTGATCTATAATTTCGATTCAACACTTACATCCATTTCGTATAAAAAATACTTAAATGTAAACAACATAAATCTTATGTCAGCCGAAGCAGATAATAGTGCAGGACTTATTGTAACCGGTATGGAATCCATTGGAACTATTGGCAAAGGTTTGCTTTGCAGACTTGATGCAACCGGAAATATTTTATGGCAAAAATTAACGAATGCCTATGCAAGCGGGTCAAACACGCAGTTAGGCAGCATTGTGAAAACAAGCGCTAATAATTATGTGATAGCTGCAGGTACTAACTTTACTTTTTCGGGAGTAGGCGCCGGAGTTATTGATGTTAATGGAACCGGGTTTTGCAGTGCTTCAAACATAAGCATGACAACAAGTACTGTTAATCCATTTACAGTAACAACGCCTTCCGTTTTTGTATCTGCTATTCCTATTATAGTAACAACACCCACCTACACAAATTTAACCTCTACTTTTGATCCTTTGCTGTATTGCGGTATTGTTACCGGAATCAATGAAATTGAAAATAATGTGAGCGTTTCGGTTTACCCTAATCCGTCAAATGGCATTGTCAATTTAGAGATCAGTGATGATTACGAAGGCTTAACATTAAAAGTATCTGATGCGATCGGTCAAACTGTATTAGAGAAGGGTATTGAAGCTCATGAATCGTCTCTTAACATTAGCAATTTTCCTGATGGAATTTATCTGTTAAGTGTTTCGGGTAAAAGTGGAGTTTTCACAAAGAAAATAGTGTTACAAAAATAGTTTACAGAACTTTACTAATAAAAAAAGCCCCGAGGTTTGTACTCGGGGCTTTTTTTATTGAAAAAATCTATCTTTAGTTATTCAGCATCACCGGCATTACCAGCATTAATACATCTTCGCCGGGGTTAGTTTTTTGTGCCGGTACAATAATTCCGGCACGGTTTGGCGCACTCATTTCAATTGTAATTTCGTCGCTTTCTAAATTGCTAACCATCTCCACTAAAAATTTAGAGTTAAAACCAATTTCCATGTCCTCACCTACATAAGAACAGGTAAGGCTTTCATGACCTTCATTAGCGAAATCAAGATCCTCGGCAGAGATGGATAATTTACTACCGTTAATTTTTAAACGTACCTGATGTGTTGCTTTATTGGCGAATACACTTACGCGTTTGATTGCTCCCAAAAACGAAGAGCGATCAATGGTCAGCTTATTAGGATTTTGTTTTGGGATAACTGCTTCGTAGTTTGGATATTTTCCATCGATCAAACGACAAACTAAATTAATGTTACCAAACGAAAATAATGCATTGGTTTTATTGAATTCAACCTTTACCGCATCATCAACACCTGCTAATAATGTTTTTAAAACGTTCAATGGTTTTTTTGGCATAATGAACGAGGCAGAAGCACCGGCCTTAGCATCATTGCGAATGTAACGTACTAATTTGTGAGCATCTGTAGCAACAAAAATGGTGCTGTTCTCAGCAAACTGACAGTATACACCACTCATCACCGGACGAAGATCATCGTTACCGGTTGCGAAAATAGTTTTGTTAATGGCAGAACTTAAAATATCACTTTTAATGACCATTGAAGTTTGCGATTCTAACTTCGGCATTTTGGGATACTCATCACCATTATGCCCGGTTAGAGTATAATCACCTGTTTCAGTCTTTAATTTGGCCGAAAACTTTTTGTTATCAATAATGAATGAAATTGGCTGCTCAGGCAAATTAGACAATGCTTCCTGCAATGTTTTTGCCGGAATGGCAATAGAACCTCCTTGCGTTGCTTCTACCTTTAAACTTGTAGTAATGGTTGTTTCCATATCGCTTGCCGAAACCGTTAATGTACCGTTGGCAACTTCAAAAAGAAAACAATCTAAAATTGGAATGGTATTACTGGTATTTAAAACACCGCCAATTGCTTTTAAATGTTTTAACAGAGTAGATGAGGATACAACAAAATTCATATAGAAATAATTTAGTTTTTTATAAGTACAATAAAATTACGGTTGGATAACACCAACATCACCTAACAAATTTAAGCTTCGCCAAAGAATAGCCCTATTATATAGGCTTTATTTTTGAACTACTTTTTAACAGGAGGTTTTGGGAAGAAATACGAGTAATTCTGCAAAATTTTACCGAAAACATAATACTGAATAAGGGCAACTTCCTTATCCTTATCAAAGCGCATATAAAGCCTGTCGGGATCGTATTTGTAATCCACGCCATATTTCTGATTTAACTCGAAGGTAGAATATTTGTGTACGAAATTGAACTCTTTTTCTTCACCTCTGGTATTGGTAATGCTCATTTTTACATACGGCTGTGCGGTTAGAACCGAATCTACCAAACGCACTTTAATTGTGGTCAGTAATTTTTCGTAATTGATGTTCTGAAAATACGCAAGGTATTGTTTCATTTTGCCTTCATCATAAGGTAAAACCTCGCCATTCATTTTTTTAAGTTCAAAATTAGTAGTGCTGTTTAACTTGATAACAAATGAAGAATCGGGATGTTCAAAAAGCTGCATTTTAATACTGCTTATCTGCGGCGGAATGTAATTAATAACAAGTCTGTCGCGCCAGTCGGCTTCATCCACAAAATAGCGCACCGATAAAAAGCCGTTAAAACCCGGTATGTGCGTTAAAAAAGGCTCATCATAGTTCTTATTGTCATCAAGATTGGTTAAGATCATATAAGTACCATCATTGTCCTGGTTTTCGTGCCCTACATAATATTGTTTTATCAGTTCACTGCCACTGTATATTTCAATTTTGGTTGAACGGGCGGTCATTAGTTTGATCACATTTTTTTTGGCTGAATTGGCTACAGGCGATTTTACATCTATCATTTTAATAGTGTACAGTAAAAGACTTATTCCATCGGGGCGTGCCGGGTATTTGCCATTTACCAGCCATCCGCTCTTGCTTTTTTCGAGGGTTACATTTTTACCACTTTTATCTACCATAAAGATCTTTGTAATGGAAGATGTGTCCTGTACTGCAAAATTACGCGCCTCCTCATTTAAAGTAGAGGTAGAGTGTCTCGTTTTATAAAGATAGATCGAGATGCCCGATAAGGCCACTAAAACGGAAATAATAAAGAGAGAAGATCTGTTCTTCATTTTAAATGTATTAAAAAATTAATCGGGGATGTTCAGCCCTTAGGATCAGAGATCCAACAGACTTACTTTAATTACGATATTCAGATTTCTTATTGAACAATGCATCACCCAGTTTGGTATAGCGTAACGAGATCTCGAAACCACCAACTGTTTTTGACGCTTGTTTGTATCCTGAAATGTTTATGTCATAAGAAAGTCCAATAGCATAACTGCCCATATCCAACAATACCTGAGGAATGATGGCGTCCTGTACTCGGTAATAAGCCCCAAAAGCAAAACCGTTTTCGGTTTTTTGACCGGTTGTTTTAGTCCCGGTTTTAAAACGATACTTAATAAATGTACCCACATTTAACTGATATGCCGGTGCATAAAAACCTTGGCGCATATAGATCAAACTTGGTAATACCGAAAGTTTAGAACCCGGTATATCAACACGAACAACCGCTGATGCAACGTATTTGGTTGGCAAACGGTAACCGTTTCCTGTTCCAAAATCCTGTACGGGTCTATTCAAGTGGTATCCTGCCAATCCTAAACGGAAACTGATAACATCTAGCCTGTCTTGACTGCCTTTTACTGATGAAAACTCATAAGCTAAACCTGCGCCAACATCGTTGGTTGTGAAAGAGCGAAACGCCACTGATTCATTCGATGCTATTGCAGGATCGATCTCATTACCGTTAAACTGATTACCATATGTAAGTGCGTTGTAGTTAGCTTTGTTGATGATCTCCCCGCCATAAAAACCTGCAGAGATCACACTTTTTTTAGATACTTTTAGAATGCCGCTTACGTTAAAACAAATATTAGTATTGGCAATGTTTGCCGCACCTGCTTTATCATTAAAAACCGTTAAGCCTAAACCAAGAAAAGCAGATTTTTTTCTGTTCTTGAAAATACCACCATCAATGGATAAGCCCATTGTTTTATAAGGACTGCCCATTGAAGCCCATTGATTACGATAGTTGGCAATTGCTCTGAAGTAGCCGGGAAAAAAACCTGTGTTGGCAGGATTTATCATAACGGGTGTTTCATTGATCTGGGAAAAATGCAGGTCCTGAGATTTTACCTGAAAACCAAATACAGCAAGTAAAATAAAAGTAAGTAAATGTATTTTTTTCATAATTTTTTTTCGATACAAATTATCTGATTAGAGTTACGTTTCCTTTAACCATTTTATTTTCATTCAACACGTTCTTGTATTTTATAACGTAAGCGTAAACTCCTGTCTGAGCTTGTGTTCCGTTATAATTTCCGTCCCATCCGGTTAAAGGATCTGAAGTGCGATACACTTCCTGACCCCATCGATTCCATATCTGGAATTCGTAGTCTCTTGCATAACGAGCTGCAGCACCTAATGGAGAAAGAAGATCGTTTTGTCCGTCACCGTTTGGTGTAAAACCTGTAGGAACAACTATGTCGTTACGTTTATCTGAGAATACTGCAACTAAACTTTCGTTGTTTACCAAAACAAACGTTACAGAATTAGATTTGAGACTTGGTGATGGGGTATGATAAGAAAATTCCCAATGATCAAATACATAAGCTGAAGTATCAAATGGAGCTGCCTGCAGAGTTGTTGTTAACACCGGTGTATCGTTATAGTAAATCCCGCTCCAGGTAAAATTGGTTAAGTGTAAAGAGTTCAGGTCAACATAACCTGCGCCAACCGGCCTAACATCAACGGTTATATTGTAAGGCCCTTGCAATTTATGGCAAGCCGCCGATGCCAATAACTTATTGATCTTATTACATCTTATAGTAAGTGATGATTTTAAGCTATCCATATTGGCATCCCATTCGGTTGTAGTGGTAGCCCAGTAGGTAGTATGATTAACCATTTCGGGGGTGAACATGTTTCTGAAATATTGAAAATGAGCGAGCATTTTATCGCAACGCAAAGTCGTATTCAATAGATCCATGTAACGTGTTAAATAGTCACTATGGTAATTACCATCCCTTTCAAAAGCCCACTCCATAAAGCCCGGAGCAATATATGCGGCTGCGGTTGTGGTCATAGTTGGTATTGTGGTATTACTTGTATTTGCAGTGTAAAAACAAGGTGAAACATTCATGTTAGATGTAACAGAAAGCGGGTTGAGGTGCAAAACATTATTCATGTCCCACATGAACCAACGCCATTTGTTAGTGATTCCTCCAACCGGAGTTATGCCTCTCCACCAAGAATCATTCAATCCCATAAGATCTGCATTTACTAAAAAGCTATTATAGATCATGAAATCCATGAAGTTCTTCTGGTCTATTTTTTTCATTACCTGATTAAAGAAAGGCTGACCAACAGTATTAAATGTTGGTGCAAAGTGCTGAATGTAATTGAAAGTTCCGTTCAAAGTATTGGTTAGAACTGGCGGGGCAACCCAGCCTGTATCCACACCGTTTGAATTTCCGTTTCCCATTGGAACATTGGCAATATATTGTTCTAAAATATCAACCGAATCTTTACCATGGCCGTAGTAATATTTTGTGTATTCATAATCGGCTAACTCTCTGAATTCCCAGATACCCTGGTAACAGCCATTAATAACACCAATAACCGGTTTGTAATGTAACCCATCCAAATTAATTCCGTTGGTCATTGCATAGGTCTGCACAAAAGCGTCACGCAAATGGGTGCCGGGGTTTGTGGCAGCTGCAACAGGATTTAAATTCGAGAAGTTATCTACCCCTGCCGCTTTAACCGCAAATTGAGGAAAAGCAGTTCTTGTACTCACGCCCAATGTAGCATCGTTAAACACCTGACCCTGTAGTTCGCAACCAAAACCTGAATAATCGTTCAATCCAACATTGAAACCACGTTGTTGATTTGGCCAGGGGTCGTTTACAGGTTTAGCGGCATTTGCATATCCCTCGGAATAAAATTTGTATTTATCAAAGTACTCTACATGTATGGTTTGTGTTGTTGCTGTTGTTGAAAACGTAGGATTGATACAGACGGAAATTACCCCAAAACCATTATTAATTGTGGTTTCTGTACCTCTGAAATAAGTATTCGTTTCTACAAAACTTGGTAAAAATTGGCTCGAGTAGGATAGTGAAAAAGAAGGATTTGTATTGAGTAATTTAGGAACACAAATGGCTCTAAAAACAGTTGTAACTCCAGGGTCCGATGGATCAGGAAGAAGTCCGGTGTTATCTATTGAATAGGTCAATACCGGCGTAGTACAAGCGGCCAAAGAGAGGTCTTGCAAAGTACAGGGTATTAAAGCATTTATGTAACTGCAATCCGTCATGGTATAATTCACTTGAAAATGAACGGTATCAGGGTTCCAAATATGGATTAACCCATCTGCAGGTAATTTCCATCCTGCCTGAAGTGAAAATGTTGGAGTAGGGGCATAATCAATGTAAACATTACCGGCGGGTATTGTGGGAGCGTTAGCGGCACTGTATGTAGGAATAGCACCACTAAATAATTTCCAATCTAAATTTCCAATGGTTGCAAAAGGGTATCTTCCACGCCAGTCACCCTTTTTTGTATGACGAATGAAAAGGGAATCTTTAATAACACCCTGGTAAGTAAGTAACAACCACTGATCTTTACATTGCTGAAGGTCGAAATTGGTATGCAATAAAGTCGGCGTAAGTTTATCGGGCATATTACGGCCACTACAACGCACCACATAAAAACTACCTGATGGTATAGATAAACCCATCGGGAATTTCCATTTAAATAAATTATTCCTATCATTGGTTAAGCAATAATTATTCAATGATAAAGCCAAATTACCATCATTATAAAGCTCAATCCAATCTGAAGGCTGGACCCATCCATCATTAGCCCCCAAATACCCAGTCGTTCCTGTATAACTAATTTCATTAATAAATACCTGTGATTTGGCAGAATAAATTCCCAAAAATAAGAGGGCAATAAATACAATTCTTTTCATTTGCATGACGAAACGGTTAAATTAATAGATAAGTCAATATCTAACCTCCAAATTTAATCATTTCTACTTAAAAGCAAAAATTATTTAACAATTGTAAAGCCGATATTTCCCTAATAAACAAGACGTTAAAATACCCGAAAAGGTTGGCTCTCCAGAGCTTTTTACATATAAAACCCTAATATCCACTTTTTGTTAACGAATATTGGATTTTTGTTCAATACATTTTTATTTATAACTGTGTTAAAGCCGTACATTTGTTGCTCGAAAAAATGAGCGATAAAATACAACACGAATGCGGGGTAGCCCTCATCCGACTTCTTAAGCCAATTTCATATTATAAAGAAAAATATGGTTCGGCTCGCTACGGTCTCCACAAGATGTATCAGTTAATGGAAAAAATGATAAACCGTGGTCAGGATGGCGCCGGTATTTCTACCATTAAACTCGATGCAGCCCCCGGTACCACTTATATCGATCGCATGCGCTCTGTTGAGAGTAAAGCCACTCAGGATATTTTTTCGCAGATCAACGAACTTTTTATTGCAGCACAAAATAAGAACCCCGAAGCATATAAAGGTGCCGATTGGCAAAAGGCTAATATCCCATTTTGCGGTGAATTAGTACTTGGTCATTTACGTTATGGCACCTTTGGAAAAAACGGCGTGCATAGTTGTCACCCTTTTCGCCGTCAAAATAACTGGATGGCCAGAAACCTTGTGATAGCAGGCAATTTCAACCTTACCAATGTTGACGAACTATTCGAACATCTTGTTGAATTAGGTCAGCACCCCCGTGAGAAAGCAGATACAGTAACGGTTATGGAGAAGATCGGTCACTTTTTA
>JANYIQ010000041.1 GCA_025362575.1 Bacteroidia bacterium | reverse complement strand
ATTTCGTTGGAAATGGCCAAAGAGCTTAACGATAAGGGGCAGGAGTGCATTGTGCTTGGTAATATTGGTTTGCTGTATCTTGAACAAAAAGAGTTTAAACTATCGGAAGAATATTTATTAAATGCTTTGGCCATGGCGGTTGAGTTAGATGATATTGAAGGTTTAAAGGAATTACACGAAGGTTTGAGTACGCTTTATGATGTTACCAAAAAAACAGATAAGGCATTTTATCACTTTAAGGAGTTTATCAGAGTAAAAACGATCTTAAGTGATGAAGAAAACAAAAAAGAGATACAACGCGAGGAGATAAAGTACGAATACGAAAAAGAAAAATTAGCATCGCAAAAAGAACAGGAGAAACGCGATGCAGTGGCTTTATCTGAGCAAAAGCGCCAGCAGCACGTGCTTTGGCTGGTTTTAGGATGTTTAGGAATTGTAATTCTGTTCTCCGGTTTTTTATACAACCGATTTAAAGTCACCAAAGCGCAAAAACACATTATTGAAGATCAGAAACATTTGGTGGAAACGAAAAATAAAGAGATCCTCGACTCGATACATTACGCCAAACGCATACAGCACGCGCTTATTACCTCGGAAATGTATATAGAGCGAACTTTGAATGAATTGAATAAAGATAAAAAAAATTAAGATGCCCTGGAAAACAAGCCCGCCCCCAAACAATTATTATTCAGTGATTTTTTCTTCTATTAAAAGCGAACGTTTAGAAGGTTATGCCGAAATGGATGAACTTACCATGAAACTGGCGCAAGAACAGCCGGGCTTTTTAGGTTATGAAAGTGTAGTCAATGGCGATAAAAGTATTTTTATTTCGTATTGGCAAAGCATGGATGCCATTAATAACTGGCGGCAAAACTCAAGCCATTTAATGGCAAAAGCAAAAGCCAATAAATGGTATAAGCGTTATTTAAGCCAGATCTGTAAAGTTGAGCACAGCCATTTGTTTGAAGGAGATTTGAAATAAATTGAGTACATTTAATATGGCTAAATATTCAATAATGGTGCATATACAGCCTTTTTTGGGTGGATGTGCCGACCAAATTAGGTATATAAGGTAGTTATAACTAAGCCGCTGGACATCGATCTATGAAAAAAGTACTTTGCATAATTATTTTCATTTCGTTTTCAAGACAAGTTCTCGGACAGACAAATCTTGTACCTAACTGGAGTTTTGAAACTTTCACAATTTGCCCCAATAGCGGAGGACAAATAACTAGCGCAGTGCCATGGGTTGGGCAAAGCACCAATAGTTCAGACTATTTCAATGCCTGCTCGTCAAATGCTTTAAACGTGCCTTATGCTGCTGCTGGTTATCAATATGCAAAAGATGGTGTTGCATTTTCCGGTATTTGGACCACAAACCCTCCGGGAACCGAGTACCGCGAGTATGCTCAAGTTAAGTTAATTGATTCTTTAATTAACAATAGGTGTTATTACGTTGAATTTTACTGTAATTTAAACAATGAATCAGAATGGGGAACTAATAATTTAGCTGCTAATTTTGACAAATTACAGTGGTCAAGTACTGGTACTGGTTTTGTCTTAAGTTTACCGCAACACATTACAAAATATGGTAATCCAATTATAAAAGACACTCTAAACTGGACAAAAGTTTCAGGTATATACACCTCAAATGGCGGGGAGAGATATATAACAATTGGTAATTTTAAATTTGATGCTTCAACCGACACTTCCAAAGTTAATTCAATAGGGAATGGATATGGTGCCTACTATTATATTGATGCCGTTTCCGTCTATTCAATAAATCCAACAGGCATCATGCCTTGGAGTTATCCTGATGCTAATGTCAATATTGGTGACAGTGTTTATATTGGCAACACCATGGGAGGTAGTTTTAATAGTAATTGGTACACTCTACCAGGTAATGTTTTTATAAAAAATGCGCCGGGCTTATATGTAAAACCAGTTACAACGAGCACTTATGTTGTTACGTTTACTTTGTGCGGTGTGCCGCATTCGGATACTTTAAAAGTAACTTTAAACGGGGTTGGCATTGAAGAATATGGTCTAAAGAATTTAGAGTTTATTATAAGCCCAAATCCAAATACTGGTTTAATTCAACTAGAAATTTCAAATACAGAAATTATACTTCAAAATTCTCTAATTAAAATTTACGACATTTTTAATCGTGAAATAAAAACATTTAAGTTACTTGGTAATAAACAAACTTTAGAATTACAAGACATTAAAGACGGCGTTTATTATTTACAACTTCTTCAAGACAGCAAAGTCTTGCTGACAAAAAAAATAATAAAGCAGTAGTTTGGCGGACACGGGTAATAAAACTGTGTTCAGCGGCCTAAGTACTAACATGAGCTTGCGTCAGCGGGCGGAAGTGCAAGTTTTTTGTTTACATTTTGCCCCCCTTCGGGGAAATGATTATTTTTATGTAAACAAAAAAAGAGGCAGCGGTGAGCAATTAATTTTGTTTAGTCGGTTTAGAAACAGGAATGTTCCAACCCCGCCGAACGCAAGCCCCGAAACCGTCAAACTGTCTAAAAACTCACAGCGAATTGTTTGTTATTTTTCAAAGAAAATCATCTATTAAAATTGATTGAACTTATCTTTGAATATGCAATTTATTCAAGGAACAAACAGAAC
>JANYIQ010000028.1 GCA_025362575.1 Bacteroidia bacterium | reverse complement strand
TAAAACCCTTTGACACACTTCGACAAGTGTGTCGTGTCAACAAACCTAAACCTAACACCGAGCAAGCATAATTTTTTGCGTGTTAACGCTCAAATGTATAACTTGGACAAGCAAAAAACTATGCCTGCTCGGATAACGTTATGCGTAAGTGGGCGGACAGACCGAAATAAAACAAAATTGACAATAGACAAAAATATGCGTAGACAATTTTTACTTCTCTGCCTGCTGACTTTCGGGCTGACAATTTGTAAAGCGCAGTTTCCTCACGTCGCTGGGACAGTTACCGTTTCAATAAAAAAAGGGACACTTCAAGCCGACCTCGAAGTATCTAATTTTCCAAAAATCGGCGGCGGCTATAGTATTTTGCTCAACGCTGGTTTAAATGTTCGCTATTTCCGAGACAGCACCGACAGTTATAATTATCACTTTGACAGGTATTACGACGAAAATATTTCAGGTGAAGCATTTCAATATTATTTCCCATCAAATAAAAGGACAACAAGGTTTTTGCCTTCCAAATTCAAAATAAGTTACGTTGGTGCATTTCCCGTAATATCGGACACGCTTAAAGCAAGTAACAGCGGAGACTGGAAAGGCAACATTGCGTTTAATGGCGACTATATTAGAGCTTCCGAACAAACCGCTTGGTATCCGATTATTTACGATACTTTAAATGATGTCGAGCTTTCAAAAGTAACTTATGACTTAAAAGTAATCTGCGAAGATGGTAAAAGTATTTATTTAAACGGTTCTCCTCCTGTAAGCGGACAATCAGCAAGAATAAGTTCTAAAATTCCAGTTGAACTCATGCTTTTTGCCGGCAATTTCGATTATGCACTTAAAGACAAGACATACTTCATAAATGCTGACCTTAATGATAAACAACAAATGGTTTTAAGTTCTTGGTCAAACAAAATAAAAAATTTCTACGAGCAAAAACTTAAAATTCCTTACGGCTATCCAATAACATATGTTTCTGCAACTCCCATTTCAAAAAAAAATGCGTGGTCATTTGTTACTTATCCGACAATTGCGGTTATCGGTCGTGGTGAATACAGCCTAAAAGAGTATTTTGATCCAAAGACACATCAATTAAAGGACAGTTCCGACATTGGTCATTTCTCTCACGAGTTAGGACATTATTATTTTGGCACTTATTTTGTTCCTAACGCCGAACTAAAATGGATGTTCTTAGAAGGAATTACGGAATATATTTCCCTGCAAACAGTCAGACATATTTTAGGCGAACAATATTACAAACAAAAAATCGCTAAGTATATTAAAGAAATAAGCGAGGACAAATTCATTCCTCTATCTTCTGTTTCAAACGCCGCCGACATTAATGACAACTATAGGTACAATTATGTTCCGTTATTATTAACTGCGCTTGAAAAAGAAGTTGGTATAGAAAAAGTTTGGACTTGGTTAAATGTAGTTCTGACTTCCAAAAATGTAAAAAGCAACTACGACTTTTTCAAGGCAACGCTTCTTAAAAGTGGTTTGACACAAAAAGCAATTACGGACTTTGAGAATAAATATATTATCTCTTCGGACGCAAAACAAGCGACAATTGACAAGGCTAAATAAAGCTGTGTGCGCCCACCATACGCATAACAGCACCTACTGGTAATTTTTTGCGGGTTAACGCTCAAATGCGTAACTTGGACATAGCAAAAAACTACCAGTAGCTGCAAAACGTTATGCGTAATTTATAAAAAGACGACAGATATGAAAAAAATTATTCAATGCTTGACACTGACTCTTTTATTAAATGGCTGCGGCACGGACAATGACACAAAAACGGACAAAACCCTCTCAGCAAATAATGTTACTCCAGTAAAACTAACTTCGTTTAATAAAATAAATGATCTGAAAAATAATTTATCTCAAAACGGTATCGGTTCGCTTGGACAATGGAAATATTTGTAAGACATTGGTTGGGCTTCTTTGACAAATTATTTTCCTTTTGGCTCTGAATCATCAAGCACCGGCATGGCTAATAATTTTGCATATTACTTGGACAGCGACAATGAAAACTATGTAAAGACTTTAAAATTAGTTTTAAATGTAAATAACAAAGCGCAAAAAAAGCAAGCTGTAAATAAATTTAACGACTTGGCAGACGCAACATGCAAAAACGCAGGCATTGAAGTGCCTAAAGGCTTGAAAGACGCATTAAAGAAATCAAAAGTGTTTGCCTTTGACGCTGACACTTATTTCGTGACATTAGAGTTGGAAAAAAACAAAATTGAGACGTGGATTATGACCATTGGGACAAAATAAACTACGCATAACACCAAATTCGCGTCAGCGGGGGGACGTCAAAGTTTTTTGCTTATAATTTGCCCGCCGCCGGCGGAATGTTTATTTTTACTATAAGCAAAAAAAGAGGCAGCGGAAAGCAATTAATTTTGTTTGGTCGGTTTAGACACAGGAGTGTTCCAACCCCGCCGAACGCAAATTCGGAAACCGTTATAGCGCATTGCCGCGGACAGACTTTCCGTAAAGACAACATGACAGAAATAAGAAATATAAATTCGTTCGGACACTACGACAACTTCATCCAGACAAATTTTATTGTTGACCATTGCGGTATCGACCTAACCAAACTCGGGACAAAAACTGACGAGGCAATTGTAAAAGCCAACCTTGACAACCCTACTCTTTTCGACCGAAACCTTTTAAACAATGAGGCGAAATCAATAATTAAATTCATTCAGACTTTCTACAAACATCCCGACGACAGACCGCTCTGGTATAGAATAAACGTAATTGACCAAGCACTCAACGAATACATTGGTATAGGCCATTTAAATCTTGACAGTGACTGGTTAAGTTTTATCACTACTTATCTCGACCAGGACAGAGCAGAACAAGGCGGTGACACCATTTTTGTTGTTTTCGACACGGACTTTAAATGGGCAGTTAATTTTACTTTATCACAAGACAATTCCATTTTACTAATTGAGCAATTCAAAAAATAAATTCACAGGCAGACACGTAAGCGTGTCGCACCTGTGTGGCGGCAACAAGTGCTAACAGCAACTACACTCCATTTTTTGCGAGTTAGCGCTCAAATGCGTAAATTGGACAAGCAAA
>JANYIQ010000308.1 GCA_025362575.1 Bacteroidia bacterium | reverse complement strand
ATAACGGCGATTTCCAGAATTTGACTTTTCATAATGATCCGCGTGTCTGTGCCATCCACAATTTTTAAACTCGCGCCATTGTTAGTTATTTGAACACTCATATTTTTTGTTTTTTAGGTTTATAATTTTTTATTAGAAACTGTGCCATCTTTCCATTAACTCCCAATCAATTGCTGTTAACAAGGCATCCATGCTTTTAAACCACGCTGTATCTCTGCCAAAGCCAATGAGTTTAATAAACCTCTTTTGCCTTTCAACTCCTGTAATGAGAATTTGTGAATACATGGTTCCCTTGAACCAAAATTTCTCTTTGAACGTGACTATATTTCCGACTTTGATAACGAATGCGATCTTCTTAGCTTTCGTGTTGTATTTTTTTTCGGCTTTCATATTTCTGTTTTTAGAGTTCGATTGTATCAATGGTTTTTTTCGTTACAGTTCTTTATCTTTATTCTCGTTGTCGCGTTTATTCTTTTCGCTGTCAATTAAGGTTGATATTAGTTCTCCCACCCACGCCCCAATAAAGCCACCGATCATAACGTAAGGGACTACATCTTTTTCATGGGTTTTACTATAATAATAACTGGCTAATGAACCCAAAAGGGTAAGCGTGGAAACCAATGTTTTTTCTTTCATAGCAGATCCCTTCTTTATTTTATATGTTGATTAATTAAAAGTGCGCCTGTAAAACCAGAAAGTAAAACCAAGCCGCCGGAAAGGAATTTTTCTTTTAGAGCAATTCTCTTTTGTTTTTTAAAAGCAATGGTTAATTGTTCGGTAAGTAATTGTTCCCTGTCCGCTTGTTCCTTTCTTAAATCCCGAAGGGTGGCGGTTTCATTTTTGTAAACTGAAATACTACTATCCCTATTGGCGATCACTTGCTCTAATGCTCTTATCGTTTTATTGCAGGAGCTATCGCTCTGGGTTTGTGTATAAGCCAAACTATCCGCCAACGGACTGAGATTTTCTGCATAGACATGACTACTATCTAATTTTTCTGCAAATACTTTCAGTTTATTTTCCAAAACCTTTGATTTGGATTGATAAACTAAAAGTTGCTTCTTTTTAAAACCAACTTCTTGTAATAAGGAATCGTTTTTAGTTTGCAACTTGACTAATTCCTCATCATATCGCTTCAGTAGAAATTCTTTTTTTGCTTTCCACTTTGCCACAAAAGAGGTATCAATTATCGCAGGAGGTTTATCAGGGCTGGTCTGGTTAAGCGTGCAAGTGCCAATGCAAACTATACCGATTAAAACGGCAAAGCCGATGAGAATGTTTTTCAAAAATGGTTTCATACGTTTTTCTTTTTTTAAATGGTTAAATTTTTATTTGTTTTAATCTTCCTCTTTTTTGTCCAAAGAGCTGGGGTGCTTTTCAATGCTGTAACCGAAACATCCACTTGCTACTAAGCCAGTAATGGCATAAAACATGTGTTCAGGAATGGTAACATTAAAGCAAAGCTGAGCTACCCATGCGCTAATGATTAGCAGCAAACAAACTGCGATCACAAATTCCCGCAGGCTGTAATTATTTGCTTTGTCTTTGAAAAGCTGTTTGATAAATTCAGTTATTTTGTTCATGTCGTTTTCGTTTAAATGTTTCTTTAAGTTCTGTTCGGAAAGTATAAGCCGTCGCAACAATGGCAATCGCGCCACCCAATACAAACCATGTAGTAAAATCATGGTCTGGTTTTTTGTTGTCGAGTTGCGTGAGCTGATAAGCATTGATTAAACCAATCAACGCCTTGCTGTATGTTGGACTTTCGGAATACCCGGCTTTTTGCAGGGATTCAGCTTGTGCCTGTGGCGTTTTCGCATTAAAAACCCCATGCGTTTTGTAGCGGGAGTTTTTAAGCAGGAACGCTGTATGATCTCTCATACTATCCAATGGGGCTGGATAAACACGGAAATAGTTTACAGGCTTCCCGTCTCTCGGTGTGGATAAGGCAATCTTTTTTCCGTTCCAACTTTTGTCTGCCTTTATGCCGAAGTAGTTGTTTGCTTTTCGTGTTGCCAATCCTTTACCGATCCCGAATTTTCCTTTCTCATCTTTTCCGCTGCTTTCAATAATCATTTGAGCCATCTTTAAAGAAGGAAAGAGGCCAGTACCCTGAACACTTCGTATGATGTTCGCGGCGTTTTTCTGAATAAAATCCTCTACTTCTTTGCTCATTTTATTATTGATTGCTTTTTTGTTCTACCTTTTATTAAGCCGCTACATCAGGGGTGTAATTCGCCAGCCATGTTTTTACATCGAAAGAAGGACAGGCTTTCGCAACACCCGGAAAATCTCTGTGTCCCAATACCTGCGCTTGGGGGTAGCGTTCAGTAAGGGAGACAATTAAATTAAACATGGCGTTTTCCTGCGCGCGAGTGCGCGTGTCTTTTGGTTTACCGGCTTTATCAATGCCACCGATATAAGCGACATTAATACAAGTGCTGTTATGCAGATAAACCCCATTGCTGTTTTTGTCTTCAGCAAGTAATTGTTCCACTTCGCCATCGGGGTGAATGGCATAATGATAACCCGGTGTATCCCCCCAGCCGCGTTGTTCTTTCCAAAACCGCTTTATGCTCTCAATGGTTGTATTGGGTGGTGTAGCGGTGCAATGGATAACGATGTGCAATATATTTCTTAGAATTTTCATTTTTTTAATTTTAATCTTGTTTTTAAATTTTTAATTCTCGTTGGAGTAATATTTAATATCTGCGCTTGGCACGAGATAATATTCCTGTTCGTTTTCAAAGAGCGTATAATCTCCGCGTTGAGCGATCTCCTGACCAAGTACCATGTTCGGGGGAACTGCTACGGAGTTGGTCGGGGATTTCCAAACTTGTGTAGTGGCAATGGTTATTAAATTTTTTGAACTCTCTATTCCGCTTAATGTCCACTTGTCCATTATGGCATTGTACTTCAATCCAATTCTTAAAAACTGCGCTTTTATGATGAGTTTTTGCCTGTCGGTAAATGCACCTAACAATGCGTTTACTAAAGTTTGTCTTACTCCATTCACACGATACGTTTTAAAAACATTATTTACTGCATTGTAATCCGATACATTTTTCACAGAGTTTAAAAGCGTTACCGTTTTTAAATAATTCTTTTGCGTAGCTGATTGCACCAACTGTCTGGCTATACTTGGCGCGTCCAATTTTTCGGCGTTGTGTGTATTTGTACTGCCGTGATTGTTTTGTCCGGTTGTCTTTGTGTGGTTTTGCGTTGTGGCTTTTTTATTACCCGGCTTGGTGTGTGAAGCAGGCGAATGTTTTGTGCCTGACTTTGGTGTCTCAGTTTTTAAACTCTCGCCGTCAAAGTCTTTTCCTTCTTCATTTGTTTTTGCAGAAGCAGAATGATCGCGCCAATAGCTCCATCCGAAATAACTCAACGCTCCAACTGCTAAAGCACCTAAACCATAGAATAATAATTTATGAGAACCTTTCTTTTGCTCATTGCCCGGTGAACTGTTTTCACCCGCGCCGGTTATTTTGTGTTTGTTCCTTTTCATAGTAAAATTATTTCTTTGGTTTGCTTGTAATGATCTTCATGTAATCGTTGTATTCATAAAACTCCAATTCACTTTTCAAAGCTGTAATCAGATTAGTGTTGTATAGTTTATTGTATACTTTACCGACATTTACAAAAGCAGTTTGTGTTGGGATTTCAGTGAATACGGCTTTAATGGCCTCCTCATCTGTTCCGGGAATAAAAGCATAGGTTTTATCAAAAGCCGCCTTCAATCGTTTTGCCCAAGCATTGTATTGAGCCAGATAGGGAACCTTTCCGTCTTTCTCAGGCTTGCCCTGCATGATCTGGAGCATCTCGTTGTATTCTGTGAGCTGTAATTCATCACTCATTTGTTTATACATATTTTTATGAAACTCTTTTGTATAAGCGTCAAATACTTTTTTTAATTCCGATTTGCTTTTGATCGCAATAAGTGTTGATCTTAAAGCTTTGGTGTCTGTTCCGAAATACCCATCGTTCTCAAAAGCCATCTTTATTTGTTTGGCGTAAGTTTCCGGTGTGCCTTCACTAAAACTTTTTCCCTCTGCTTTGTTTTCAATCGCCCCCTTTACTTTTTTTGTTCCCCACCATGTTAGCCCGATCACCCCACCAAGCCCCAAGAGAGTGTAAAGGATTTTCTCCTTCACACTCATTTTGCTTTCGTCTTTTTCAGTTTCCATCTTGGGTTTTGTTTTTATTATTTCACTTTATTGCCTGTGGTCGCCGACCACACTAAACGCCTAATGCGTTTTTCGCTAAGGCTAACTTTACAGGATCATTCTTAACGATGTGCGCTAACTTTTGCAGTTCCATATCAGAGAGTTTTGCGACTAACACTAAAATGGCTTCCATTTTAGTATCGGCTTCTTTTTCACTTTGAGCTGCTATTTCCAGCTCGTAGGAGTATTTTTTCATGTTTATTTCTTTAGTTGTTTGTTTTTTATTTTTTCTGATCTTGCTGTTCTGTTTCTTCTGTTTCTTCGTCCTCAATACCTTCGATTTCATTTAAGACCTCTAACAAAAAAGCTTTATCTTTTGCGAAATATTCCAGCACCGACATTATTTTTGACAATTCTTCTTCTGAAAAAACTTTTTCCAACACCTTCAATAGTCCGATAAAATGTTTTTCTCTTTCGGTGAGAGTGTTTTCGGCTGGGGTTTCTTTTGTTTCTGAGTTTTCGGATTTCTTTTTAAAGCTCACCTCTGTATCTGCTTGCTGGGTATTTTCATTTGGATCACGCTTGTTATCCTTCTCAATTAACCCTGCTAATTCGCTTGCTCCGGGTATTTGCGCAATGAATTTGGTATTACGTCTTATTAATCCTTCCAATGCAACCGAGGCAATGTCTCCAATGTGAATGCCTCCTATTTTATTACCGTTCTGTTTTGCAACTGCAATTTCTGCCCTTGCCTCATTAAGCTCCAGCTTTAAAGTTTCATTTTGTTCTTCCGCTGCTGTTACCTCATTTTTTAATTCGGAGATCTCTTTTTTAAGCTGGGCGATTTCAAAGTTCTTTCCCTCTATACTTTGATGAACTTGTCTTTCTCTCCAACCACTTAAACTGGTTTTAGAAAATGTTTTGTTTGGAAAACCTTGTAAACCCAAGTTGTTTGCCTCTTCCCGGTTGTGTGCTTTCAGTACGAAAACATATTGGTCGTTACGTGGGGAAAGGTTGGTGTTGTAAATCAGAATACGCAGTTGTTCGGTATCTGGTGTCATGTAATCTTCATAACCGTCAAACTGATCTGGTTCGTCTGTTCTTGGAACTGCTTTTAAAGCGTCAACAAAAATTTCAAATTGCTTAGCATTGCCTTTAGCGGCCATTGCAACGAGGTGATTTTTTAAATTCTCGATTTTATTGGGTGTGTAATTATCAAATTGTATTGGCATGGTTTATTTTTTTAAATTATTTATAGTTGTATTTTGAATGCGATTAATTTGTGTTTTGGGATTACCTGTATAAATCGAACGTGATTAACTTGTTTTGAAAAATTCTCGATAGCAATTAGTCCCTGATGCTCGTATATCTGTTCGTTGGTTTGATTATCGGTTGTATCATACAAACCAAAATCACTTTGCACTTTTACATCAGAGGGTTCTTCCACCAGAATAAAAATCTGGTTATAGGCATCCAGCTCCAATTGTTCTGCTGGTTGCATTACCAAATGCCTGAAACGCAAATAATAATTTTGTGCGTAACCAAGTTCGCGCATACGGCGTGGGATATATTCTAAAGCTAAACTCGTTGTCATTTTAATCAGGTTTTTTCTGGTTCATTTCTTCTTCGTCAAAAAGTTCTATCTCAACAAAAACACGTATTTCCATTCCGGTGTCTGCCACTACAAAATCCGGGTGCTTTTCAAACAAGCCATTTAGCACGGTCGTTTTGGAGCTAACCATTATTTCATCAAACTCTTTTTTACTGGCAAGCACAGGCATAGCCAGCGCATCACTTATTTCAGCAAGCTGTGATACATCTCCTTGTTTTATATTCAGATCAACAAGTAGCACTTCACCCGCATAACAAGTGTTAGCCTCTTCGTTGCTTTGAAGTTTTATCAATCCAACTTTCTGTGAAGGGTTGAAAGAAATGTAATCTATTGGTGTTCCTGTTGGCGTTGAACCTGGCATTTGATTTATTTTAATTGGTTATTTTGTTTGCATTATTCCGATTGCTATTCCTTTAACACATTTGGTGTTGGCGGGCAGGCGTATCTGGAAATACTTTGTTCCTGTGTTCTTTGTGATCTTTATTTTCTCAACGAGAATTAATTTTTTGCTCATGTGTTTGTTTTTTATGGTTTAAGGAATTATTTTAATTCTTTTTCCTGTTCACATTTTACATAGAGCCTTACCGCGTATGGCTGGAAGATGCTGATCGTAGGATCTGCATTGTCCTGATAGAGAATGTCGATCTTACCTTGTCCTGCCGGTTTATTGATGTCGTAATAGCGGTGGTTAACTCCTACATTGATGCCGGACATTAAAAGTTTGCTTTCATAACCTTCAGGAAAAATCTCGTCTTTATTTATTTCGAGTTTCATATCTCCTCTGAAATAGAGCATCTGATCTTTGTTTGCCGTTACCAGCATCCCAATCACATGAACAATGTTTTTATCCAGCTCAAAAGTTTTATTTATCCTGTCGCCTTCGTTCAGTATTTTAAAGTCAAATCGTTTAATGACTATTTTTGTATCTTTGTTTTCGGACATGATTGTTTAGTTTAATTTTTTTCATGGTTGGTTAAAAAACCCTCTGCCCTTTGCAGAGGGTTTTCTTTTTT
>JANYIQ010000252.1 GCA_025362575.1 Bacteroidia bacterium | reverse complement strand
ATTGGATTCAAACTTTCCGGTAGAGTCATTCAAAGACAGATCTTTTAAACGATCGATGGCCATAACGCCCTTAATCCCGGCAAGGCCTTTCAGTGAGTCGCCTAAAGCCGACCAGGCTTTATAATTCTCTAATTTATTGATCTGATCTTTATCAATGCCTAAAACTAAAATGGTGCCATCTTCACCAAACTTTGATCTAAAAAACTGAAGGTCGATCATCGAACTATCCGTTTCCGGTAATAGTTTCGGGAAACTATAGGTCATTTCAACCTTGGATGCCTCATAGCCCATGAACGCCACAAATCCAAATACTGTGATTAGTAATGCCAGGCGGAATTTTAATATGAAATAGGCTATTTTTTTGAGCATAACTAAGAGCGTGAAGATAATGAAAATTGCTAAGCCCGAAAACATTAAAAGTTACATAATTATCCTAAAAATGCTTTCTAATTAAGTATTTCGTGAGTAATTTTGAGGCTCTTTAAATGACTAAATTTTTCAAATCGAATTCTAATAGAGGCATTATACTTTGGCTGTTAAGCGGTTGTGCTTTGGTATACACTATGGTGGTGGTTGGATGCCTTACCCGTTTAACACATTCTGGACTCTCCATTACCGACTGGAGTTTTATGGGAAGCCTGCCGCCACTAAGCAACGAATCGTGGTTAGCTCATTTTACAAAGTATCAGCAGAGCCCTGAATTCATGATCAAGAATAGCAGCATGAACATGGAAGAATTTAAATCCATTTTCTGGTGGGAATACATTCACAGAACAATTGGTAATACCATGATGTTCGTTTTTTTGATAGGATTCATCTGGTTTTTGGCAACCAAGAAATTCACGAAACAATTATTACCAAAAATGCTTTTACTTTTTGCGATGGGCGCTTTGCAGGGTTTGATCGGCTGGTGGATGGTTAAGAGCGGATTGGTGAAAAATCCGAATGTAAGTCATTACCGTTTAGCAATTCATTTGATGAGTGCCTTCAGTGTTTTTGCGGTTACATTTTGGTTTGCATTGGAATTAATTTTTAAAGAGTCGAGCATTTCTGAATCTCAAGGAAAAAAATTGCAGGCACCGGCATTTATCTTATTTCTGACAGTAATTATCCAGATCATTTTCGGTGCTTTTGTAGCGGGGTTAAAAGCAGGATTATTTTATCCAACCTGGCCTAAGATGGGCACAGAGTGGTTTCCGGAAGATACAATACTAATAGAAGACTCTTTTGTAAAGAATTTTTTCGAGAATGGAGCAGGGGTGCAGTTCATACACAGAACTTTTGCGTTTGTAGTTGTAGCTTGTGTAGGATGGTTATGGTACAAGTCGAATAAATTAAATACTACAAAACATCAGCAGCTTGGAATTAGCTTATTGATCTACGGCGTAACTGCACAATTCATGTTAGGCGTTTATACTTTGTTGTATCAGGTTCCAATTGCTTTAGGAGCCTTGCATCAAAGCGGAGCATTCTTTTTATTCACCGTTTGCATTTATTTACTGTTTCACATCAATAAAAAACCGCAACTTGGAAACAGTTGAAAATAATTTTTCGCAGCAGGATACTTATCCCCCAAAACCTGTATTGATAGAACAGAGCAATAGCAACAATTTAACGCGTTCTCTTTTTAGTTTAATGATCTACGCGGTTTTATTTTATGTTTTGTTCGATCAAAATATTGCTTACATCGCAGCTCTTTTACTGGTGTTACTAATTCATGAATTCGGACATTTCTTTGCCATGAAAATGTATAATTACACCAATGTAAAATTATTCATCATCCCTTTAATGGGCGCCATGGTAAGCGGTACCAAGCAAAATGTATCGCAAAAACAAATGAGCATTATTTTACTGGCCGGCCCTTTACCCGGATTAATTGTTGGATACGTTTTATATTTCGTGAACAGAAGCATACCCAACGAAACATTAAAAATGCTGGCCAATACCTTTATTTTTATTAACCTTTTTAATTTGCTGCCCATTTATCCTTTAGATGGCGGGCGACTTCTGGAAACACTCTTCATAAAAAATAATTACGGCATACGTTTGGTGTTTACCATTTTGTCTTTAGTATTTCTTACCATATTAATTGCATTAAGTCAGAGTTATTTTATGCTGATCATTCCGATCTTTATGGGACTTGAATTAAATAATGAAATAAAGAACAAAAAAATAAGAGATTATCTTGATTCTGAAAAAATAAACTATCATTGCGAATACCGTGAATTGCCTGACCGCAATTATTGGCTCATTCGTGATTGTTTGCTGTTCTCGTTTCAGCGAAAATATAATGGCGTACAACCCGGAATTTATCAGTACAGTGTTGGCGAATCGCTTTTAATGCGCCATGTAATGACGGTACTAAAAACTAATTTCGTGAACGACCTCAGTGTTTTAGGGAAATTGATCTTTTTAAGTGTTTATCTTATTTTCCTGGTAGTGATACCTCTGATATCCCTGATATTGTTGGCTTTTTCAGTATAAACACCAAAGAGTTTTCAGTTTAAAAACTGTTTCTTATATTTGGTAATTAACTAAACGTTTATTTATGTCAATTTGGAGAACAAAACCTGTATCAGCATTTGAGGCTGATATGAAGAAAAGCGATTTAAAACGTGTACTCACCAGATGGGGATTGACCTCATTAGGTATTGGTGCTATTATTGGAGGAGGTATTTTTACCCTTACCGGTATTGCTGCACACGATTTCGCGGGACCTGCTTTAGCTTTATCATTTGTAATTGCCGGCATAGGCTGTTTATTTGCTTCGCTGTGTTATGCAGAATTTGCTTCGGTTTTACCTGTTGAAGGTTCGGCTTATGCTTATGCTTACGGAACGGTGGGCGAATTATTTGCCTGGTTCATTGGCTGGAATTTAATTTTAGAATATATGATGGGTGCTACAACTGTAGCTGTTGCTTGGAGCGGATACTTCTGCAAATTCCTGCATTTATTTCACATTGATATTCCTGTTTATTTATGTAATGATCTGGCGACTGCTACCGAAAAATGCCTGGCAGCAGGTTTAGCAGCTCCCGGATTCGCTTTTAACTTACCGGCATTTTTAATTACATGGGTGGTTACCGCAATCTTAATAAAAGGTATAAAAGAAGCAGCAAGCACTAACAACGTTATTGTAATCGTCAAAATTGCGGTTGTGTTATTCGTAATTGTTGTCGGTGCATTTTATATCAATACCGACAATTGGACACCATTCATTCCTGATAAAGTAACTTCAATTGGCGAGGATGGAAAAGAAATTGTGAAGTTTGGTTTTGGCGGTGTATTGACAGCGGCTACTATTGTGTTCTTTGCTTACATTGGTTTCGATGCAGTGTCAACACAAGCAGGAGAAGCTATTAATCCTAAAAAAGATGTTCCTTTTGCCATTATTGCTTCGTTAGTGATCTGTACAGTACTATACATTTTAGTTTCTTTGGTTTTAACCGGTATGGTAAGATACGATCAGCTGGATAAAGCGGCTCCTGTAGCTTCTGCATTCTCAGGCATTGGTATTAACTGGGCAGTATTTATTATTACACTTGCAGCAACTGCAGGTTTAACTTCGGTAATGCTGGTAATGATGTTAGGACAAACCCGTATCTTTTTAGGAATGGCTAAAGACGGTTTATTACCAAAAGGTATGTTCGGAACCTTGCACCCTAAATTTAAAACACCTTATCGCAGTACTATTTTAGTTGGAGCAATTGTATCAATCGTTGGTGCTGTAACACCAATCGGAAAAATTTCCGAAATGTGCAGCATGGGAACATTGTTAGCATTTGCAATGGTTTGCGTTGCTGTAATGATGTTACGTTACAAAAAACCTGAATTAGAAAGACCATACAGAACTCCTGCAGTTTATTTAGTAGGATGTTTAGGAGTTGGTTTCAATATCTTTTTAATGTGCTTTGTTCGTCCGGAGACCTGGGTAGCCTTTATGATCTGGGGCGGAATCGGAATTGCTGTTTACTTTTTATACAGCAGACGAAATAGTAATTTGCATAATCAATAGAGTAGGCCTCACCCTCGGTCCCTCTCCAAAGGAGAGGGACCGAGGGTGAGGTTACGATAATTAAAAGGCCTTTCAGAAATGAGAGGCTTTTGTTTGTTTGGGCGTGCCCCTGCGGGTCGGGCTTTACGCTTCAAGTCCTCGCCCTTCGTACCTCAGGGCTGTGGGCTTTCCGCTGCAATCCCTCACGCTGCAACTCGTTTTAAATAGTATTCCAGTAAATGATTTGATTTAACTTGTAAACTCAAGTCTGTATCTGGTATTATTATAAGTTTTCTCAATAATAAATTCTGTTTTTGTCAGTTTCTTTATTTCCCATTCAATATCATTTTCAATGAAGAAATTTTTGAAAGTTCCTGTAGGCGGTATGTGTGTTCCAAGAAATACATTTTTCTTTTTATTTCTTAAACTGAACTGAATGGAGTAAGGGCCGTTTGTTAAAACTGGAATATAAAAAACAAGCGTTGAACCTGACGAGTTAAATGGAAATGTTTTAATTCCAAAATGAAGATCTCGCGTTTCGGTTGAATAAGAAGTCGTGTAATGGTTCAAATGAGTGATTGTTGAATCGTTTCCGTCAACTAATAGTTTTGAAAAGTACCACTCATGTTTATCGAGTCTATGTTTAATGGAGCTTAAATAGACATGATCATTCTCCGGATATTTTTTACAGGTTGTAAAAAACAAAACTGCCATTAAATAGAAAGGAAATATTTTTAGGTTAAAGTTCAATTATTATACACTCGAGTTATTATAAACTTAAGGATTTTTAAGAAATAAATGAAATTTAAAGTGAAATCTAAATTCGGTAGAGGAAGCGCGAGGGATTATCTCTTTGTGTTTAATTTTAATGGAATCGATGATTGCTACGCAGTTGCAGCGTAAAGCCTTTTGCTGCCTCTTTGGCAAAAGCTTGTAGCGTAATCACGACGGGTCGTGACGGCCGGTAGGCGCGCCAAACAAACCTTTTGTTAGAACAGATCCCTGCCTACCGGCAGGCAGGCTTCGGCAAGAGGCAGGCCTCAGGATGACAAAAGATTTTGGGTTTACTAAAATCTAATCCTTTTAAATCCGTTCAATCTGTGTTATCCGTGTTCCATTGCCTCTGATTTTTTTTATGAATGAGTTCAGAAAAAAGCCTCTCATTTTCACGAAAGGCTTTTTTTCCGGTAACGGTAAGACCTTCCAAAGTTTTAAACTTTGGAAGGTCTACCTAATTAATGATCAATTCATAAGGCAATCTCGCCTGAACACCTTTCATGTTCAACAAGGATTTTACGTATTTCAAATAAATGTATTGTTGACCAAGATTTTTTTGCATGATACGGGTTTCCATTTCATCTTCACCTTTTGATAAAAGTTTACTGAACGGATCTTGTTGTTTTGGTAATTCAACTAATTTGTAATCGCTGATGTTTGCTTTTTTAGCAGCATAAGCAATGGCTTTTTCAATACCACCTAATTCATCCACCAGGTTGATCTTGATGGCATCGGCGCCGCTCCATACGCGACCTTGGCCAATGCTATCGATCATGTTAGGTGTTGTGTGTCGGCCTTCGGCACAACGGCCAATAAATGTAGTATAAACTTCTTCAACGCCTTTTTGTACATATTCGCGCTCTTGTTCTGTAACAGGTCGGAAAGCACTTCCAACATCACTATGTTTGTTGGTGTTCACGGTGTCGATGTTGATTCCCAGTTTTTCTGAGAACAGTTTTTGCATGTTAGGTAACACGCCAAACACACCAATAGAACCGGTAATAGTATTTGGTTGTGCAAAAATGCGGTCAGCGGCGCAAGAAATATAATAACCTCCGCTTGCTGCAACATCACCCATAGAAACAATGAATGGTTTTACTTTTTTAGCAAGCGTAACTTCACGCCAGATCACATCACTCGCTAAAGCGCTTCCGCCAGGAGAGTTCACGCGTAATACTATTGCTTTGATGGTAGTATCCAAACGCGCGTCTTTAATGGCTTTTGCAATGCTTTTACTTCCAATGGTCTCTTCATCACCTTCACCGCTTTCAATTTGTCCAACAGCGTAGATCAAAGCAATTTTTGGTTCTTTTCCTTTGTATTTAGATTCTTTTTTGTTCCATTTTTTCGGATGATGATTATATTTACCAATGTTCACGAAAGCAATTTTATCTTTTTGCTCTATCTTAAGATCTTTGCGCAAAAGATCCATTACTTCATCTTCATAAAATAATCCGTCAATTAATTTAGCATCTACCGCAGCTTGTGGCGAATTTATTGTTAGATTGTTTGCTAATTTATTTAATTCATCAACACTTACATCTCTTTGCTTTGAAACGCCTTCCAGCATGGTGTTCCAGATGGAGCCCATATAAGTTTCAACCTGTAAACGGTTAGCCTCACTCATTTTATCCAGCATAAAAGGTTCAATGGCACTTTTGAATTTACCGTGGCGGAAGATCTGCATTTCGATATTCATTTTGTCAAGTGCAGATTTAAAGAACATCATTTGAGAGCTTAAACCTTTTAATTCCATACCACCCTGAGGATTTAAATATAGTTTTGTGGCAACCGAAGCTAAATAATATTCGCGTTGATTGAACATTTCGGCATAAGAGTAAATAAATTTCTTAGAGGTTTTAAAATCGATCAAAGCATTTC
The DNA here is from genome assembly GCA_025362575.1 of Bacteroidia bacterium. GTDB lineage: Bacteria > Bacteroidota > Bacteroidia > B-17B0 > Aurantibacillaceae > JAHEYG01. The sequence goes on along the minus strand of JANYIQ010000252.1, from coordinate 8,947 downwards.
TCACTTCTTCGATGGTAGCAAAGCCGGCGGCCAAATTTTCAACCTCTAAATAAATGCCTTTTATCTTATCATCGCTCTTCGCTTTTTTAATGGCTTCTGTAATGTCGTTAATTCCTAAAGCCGCGTCGGGCATAAAAGGACCAAGATGTAATTCTTCAAAGGGATTCTCGACGCCACGTTCTTTAATGGCCCCGTTAAGTTTTAAATGTAACACACTGTTTTCCTTAACAATGGTTACTTTTCCTTCATCCATACCGCTAAAAGCGCCTCCAATTGCCCCGGCTATCATGGCCCCTATTATTAAGGCACAAACGATACCGGTTATTAAAAGTCCTAAAATTGACCCGAAAAATGCTCCAAAAAACTGTTTCATAGTTTGTTTTTTTATTTTGTATAATTAATAATCTAAGTTACTTTTAATAACTCTAAGAAATTGATAAACTATATGAACGTAGCTTTTTTGTGTTTGGGCGGAAATATGGGCGACCGATTGGCATTTATCAATGAAGCTAAAGTGCTAATAAACAGGAATTGCGGTAAAATCGTGTCAGAATCGGGTATTTATGAAACTCAGGCCTGGGGAACTGATGAGAGTCCGGATTATTATAATCAATGCCTGAAATTGGAGACCGATACTGACGTTTTTCAATTACTGAAGGATCTGTTGAAGATCGAGAGCGAATTGGGAAGAGTGAGGAACGGCAATAGAAACGAAGCTCGTTTTATCGATATCGATATTTTATTTTATAATGATGCTTGTTTGAACGAAAGCGATTGTGAGATCCCGCACCCGCGATTGCATTTAAGGCAATTTGTGCTTAATCCTATGAATGAAATTGCTTCAAATTTTGTTCATCCGATCTTAAACAAAAGCATTGCCGAATTGTTGAAAGAATGTACTGATGAAAACACTGCTAAAAAAATTGAACAGGATGTACATTTGCATTGAAGGAAACATAGGAGCGGGAAAAACAACCATAGCAAATGCTCTGGCCAAACGCTACAAGGCTCATTTTTTACCCGAACGTTTCGAGGAAAATTTATTACTCCCATTATTTTATAAGAATAAAAAGAAACTGGCTTTTCCATTAGAGTATAGTTTTTTAATGGACAGATATGCGCAGCTTTCAAAAGAATTCAATTCCGGTAAAAAGAAACATGTTGTTGCCGATTACAGTTTGTACAAATGTTTGTGGTTTGCAAAGTCGACTTTAAGTAAAAAAGATCATTTGTTTTATAAGAAGCAATTTTCGATCATTGAGAACGAATTACCTAAACCCGATCTGATCATTTATCTGAATACATCGTTTGAAAACCTTTTAAAGAACATCAAAAAAAGGGGACGAAAATACGAAACTGGAATTGACAAAAAATATCTGAGCTCCCTTACAAAAAGCTATGCCAAAGGTCTAAAACGCCTTGAAGGCACAAGGGTTCTGGAGATCAGGATCGATAAATACGAAACCAAGACAAATGCCCGGGTTTTGAACAAAATCGAAGATTATCTAACTAAACACAATCAATTCAAATAAACTTTCTATATTCATTACAAAATCATGGCTCATACATTTCGTTTTATAGTTTTCTTTTTTCTTTTAGTGAATGGTTTGTTTGCGCAGCAAGGGAATCTGATCTTTATTGGTCATAACACTTATAATAATGAACCATTGATCGGAACCACAGTTCAGGTTTACGAAGATTCAAAAGTTATTCAGATGCAGAATCTGGCTGCTACCGCAGATTTTAAACTGACCTTGCCGCTTGGAAAAAAGTATAAAGTGTCGTTTGATAATGCTAAAACTCAAAAAATGTTTTTGGAAATAGCAGCGGATAACATTCCGGATGATAAAGGTAATTTAAAGATGACTTACGAACTAACCATTCCGTTTTTTCCGAAAGATGCCACCACTTTTGATGTTGCTCAGTTTGAAAAACCTTTTCACAAAATCATTTACGATGGGAAAAAGAGAATGGTAGATGATACTGTTTACATGAAAGGTTTCCTTGAAAACATTTATGTAAAAAGAAAAGAGTCAGCACCGGCGGTAGTAAAAACAGAAACTTCGGTTAAGTGGATCAATCTTGCCGGTAAATTCACTTATGATAATCCTGATAAAACACCTGTAACCGGCAAAAAAGTTAGTCTGATCAATTCAACCGGAAAGGTCATTAAAACTATCAGCACCAATAAATTTGGAACTTTTATTTTCACAGGGGTTAATTTGAACGATGCTGATAAAATTGAACTGGATTTTAATAAGGAGTTCACCACGCAAAATGTTCCTGTTAAACTGAGTAACATGCAAAACGATAACCTTGGTGTGATCTCAGTAAGCAACAACAAAACACTTTGGCAAAACACAAAAGAGTTACGCGTAATTGATAAACTCGTGGATACACGTTTCACCTATAAGATCGCTGCTAAACTTATTGCAGAGTCGGGTAATAAATATGAATTCTATTCAAATAAAACGGTTTTACTTTTAAATGATAAGAACACAGTTGTTAAACGCGGAAAGACAAATGTTTTTGGTTCGTTCGTGTTTACAGATATTAAACCGGGCTCAACCTATTTGATCGGCATTGAAAAATCGGAACAGATACCCGATAAAAAAGTAAATCTATACACTAATACCGATGAGTTTGTTGCAAGTGTGGATAGTTCGGCAACAACGCGATTGGTGCGCCGTTTTTCTGCAGAGAATAATTCGGTATTCAATAGTTTACTGATCGACGAACGTAATTTAAAAATGAATGTAGGAGGGAAGATATATGCTAATGATGTGAATGGGCCCATAGGCGATCTCAAAATTTTATTACTAAACGATAAAATGGAAGTGATCGATACCACAACCTCGGATAATTTCGGAAGTTTCATGTTCAAGTACGTGCCATTTAATTCTCAGTACTCATTAACTGTTGATGAAAAAAATCAGGTACTTGAAGCGATCAACAATATTTTAGTTTACAGCAGTGAAGACGAGTTGATCAAAATTGTTTCTCTTGTAAAAGGAAGACGCTTCAGTTACAAACCTCTTAATTCAGAGCAATCTAAAATGAGTGATGTTTATGCTGAGGATCCATGGTTGCCTTTGTTCCAGGGTAAAATGAGTTCAAAAGTTTCTTTCCCTGAGATCATTATCGAAAGCATTTTGTTTGAAAGCGACAAATTCAACATACTTCCTTCAGCACAATTAACTTTAGACAAGATCGCTTTGGTTTTGAACTCTAACGATAAAATTAAAATTGAATTAAGCGCTCATACCGATAGTCAGGGTATTGACAGCTACAATCAAACCTTAAGTGAGCAGCGAGCAAAGAGTGCATCTGACTATATCCTTAGCAAAGGTGTAAATGCAAGCCGTGTTATCAGCAAAGGTTATGGTGAGACAAAGATCCTTAACCGTTGCAAGAACAATGTGTGGTGCCCCGACGATGAGCACAAAATAAACCGAAGAATAGAGTTTAAGGTTATTGTAAAATAGGCGAGGATCTCTGTCCTTTCTCATATTGCTCTATGACCGAGATCATCGGTCAATTCGTCTATAATTTCCACTTTTGACCGTCAAATTGTCCTTTTGAACACGCTTTTAACGCCGTTTTAACCGAATTTTCAATAAGGTATGTTATTTGAGGACTAAATAGAAAAACAAACAAAATGAATTTAAATAACTTCACAATTAAGTCGCAGGAAGCCATTCAACAGGCTATACAATTGGCAACTATTGAAGGCAATCAGGCCATTGAGAACGGTCATATTTTATCAGCCATTATTGAAGTGGATGAAAACGTTTTACCTTTCATTTTAAAGAAATTAAGTGTTAACGGACCCGTATTCAATAAAACACTTGAGAGCATTGTAAAATCGTATCCTAAAGTAAGCGGTGGGCAACCATATTTGTCAAACGGGTCGAATCAAACTATTGCAAAGGCAACAAATTATTTGAAGGAATTTAAAGATGAATATGTATCTATAGAGCATTTATTGCTGGGTTTACTGGTAAGCGGTGATACTGTTTCGGGAATGATGAAAGATGCAGGCTTTAATGAAAAAGATTTGAAATCGGCTATTAACGAATTAAGAAAAGGTTCTCATGTTACAAGTCAGGGTGCCGAAGAAACTTACAACTCCTTAAATAAGTACGCCATTAATTTAAACGCACAGGCAAAAAGCGGAAAGCTTGATCCTGTTATTGGTCGTGATGAAGAAATTCGTCGAGTACTTCAAATTTTATCTCGTCGTACAAAGAACAATCCCATTTTAGTTGGTGAACCCGGTGTTGGTAAAACCGCAATTGCCGAAGGTTTAGCGCACAGAATTATAAGTGGTGATGTTCCTGAGAATTTGAAAAGCAAACAGATCTATTCATTGGATATGGGCGCTTTAATTGCAGGAGCAAAATACAAGGGAGAATTTGAAGAACGTTTGAAGGCTGTTATTAAAGAAGTAACCGGAGCAGAAGGCGATATTATTTTATTTATAGATGAGATCCATACTTTGGTTGGAGCCGGCGGTGGAGGCGAAGGAGCCATGGATGCGGCTAACATTTTGAAACCGGCATTAGCGCGTGGTGAATTAAGAGCGATCGGTGCAACAACATTAAGTGAGTTTCAAAAGTATTTTGAGAAAGATAAAGCTCTCGAACGCCGTTTTCAGAAAGTAATGGTGGATGAACCCAGTTCAGAAGATGCCATTTCCATTTTGCGCGGTATTAAAGAAAAATACGAAGCGCATCACAAAGTCCGCATTAAGGACGAAGCCATCATTGCCGCTGTGGAATTATCGCAGCGTTACATTAGCGATCGTTTTTTGCCGGATAAAGCCATTGACTTAATGGATGAAGCAGCTTCTAAATTAAGAATGCAGATCAACTCTATGCCAATTGAACTTGATCAGATCGAACGTAAGATCATGCACCTCGAAATTGAGCGCGAAGCCATGAAACGTGAGAACGAAGAGAAGAAAGTAAAAGAATTAAATAAAGAGATCGCTGAGTTATCAGATGCGAGAGCTTCCTTACGCGCAAAGTGGCAAAGTGAGAAAGAAGCCATTGAAGGTGTTCAGAAAATTAAATTGCAGATCGAAGAATTAAAACAACACGCGAATAATTTTGAAAAAGCCGGCGATTATGCAAAAGTTGCAGAGATCCGCTACGGAAAAATTCAGGAAGCAGAAGCGAAATTAAAAGAAATAGAAACCAATTTATCGGCCGCAAAGGAAGGCGGTTCGCAACTGGTAAAAGAGGAAGTGGATAGTGAGGATATTGCTGATGTGGTATCGCAATGGACAGGTATTCCTGTTTCGCGAATGCTTCAAAGTGAGCGCGAGAAATTATTGCACCTCGAAGATGAATTACACAAGCGTGTGGTTGGTCAGCAGGAAGCCATTGAAAGCATTTCAGATGCAGTTCGCAGAAGCCGTGCAGGATTGCAGGATCAGAAACGTCCGATTGGTTCGTTTATCTTTTTAGGAACAACGGGTGTAGGTAAAACAGAATTAGCAAAAGCCCTGGCAGATTATTTATTCAATAACGAGAATGCCATGGTGCGTATCGACATGAGTGAATATCAGGAACGCCACGCGGTGAGTCGTTTGATCGGTGCGCCTCCGGGATATGTAGGTTATGATGAAGGCGGACAATTAACGGAGGCGGTTCGTCGTAGGCCATATTGTGTTGTATTGTTAGATGAGATTGAAAAAGCGCATCCTGATGTATTCAACATCTTGTTGCAAGTGTTAGATGACGGAAGATTAACTGATAATAAGGGACGTACGGTAAATTTCAAGAATGTAATTATCATCATGACCTCTAACATTGGTTCTCATCTTATTCAGGAAAGTTTTGAGAAGATCACAGAAAAAAATCGGGAAAATGTTTTGGCAAAAACAAAAGTCGAGGTGTATGATCTATTAAGAAAGACCATCCGTCCTGAATTTTTGAATCGTATTGATGAAGTGATCATGTTTGAACCATTGAATAGAGATTACATTCATAAAATTGTGGAGATACAGTTTAACGGAGTTTCAAAATTATTGGCAGAGCAGGGTATTACCATCAGCGCAACACATGATGCCATCGATTGGTTGGCGCAATTGGGTTACGACCCGCAGTTTGGAGCGCGACCCGTAAAACGTGTTATGCAAAAACAAGTGTTGAACGAATTATCGAAACAGATCTTAGCAGGAACAATTGAAAAAGAAAAAGAAATTGTGTTAGATATGTTCGATAAGAAGTTTGTCTTCAGAAACAAAAAGTAAGAAAGATAATTGAAATAATTTGAAAAGACCCGGAGCGTAATTTTTCCGGGTTTTTTATTCATAATTGCGCAGTTATCTAACAAGCTTGTACTCCACAGATTGGGATAGGAGTTTTTCATGGAAAACAAGAAAAATGGAACAAAAAAATAATTTAACAGGCACCCAACCTTCACCCTGTATTCTCCGTCAGCCTACTTAATGAATGAGTGACACCTTCATTTGAGTGAGTAAAGATTTGAAGAGTAGAATTTGCATTGCCTAAATTTACTTTAAACCCTAAAAACAAAATCAAATGAAAAAAATCTACAGATTCTTATTAAATTCCGGTATTGCCTTTGGTATAGGTAACACTATTCATGCGCAGGTTCCGGCAATGATCAAGGATATCAATCCGGGAGTAGCCAGTTCAACGATTAGTTCAGCCATTATTATGGGAGCAAATTATTATGGTCAGATCAATGATGGTACTAATGGAGGCGAGCTTTGGAAAAGTGACGGTACTTTAGCGGGTACTAGTTTAGTAAAAGATGTGAATCCTGGGGCAGCAGCATCGAATCCAAATGGATTTGCTATGATGGGCGGGTATCTTTATTATTCTTGTAATGACGGAGCAACCGGTCAGGAGTTATGGAAAAGCGATGGAACTTTAGCAGGAACAACTATGGTTAAAGACATCAATGCAGGCGCTCCTGGTTGTAATCCTTTAGGATTTAAAGTTATTGGAAGCTTCGTTTATTTTACGGCAATAACCGCAGCCAATGGATATGAATTATGGAGAACCGATGGTACTTTGGCAGGTACTACTATGATAAAAGACATCAATCCGGGTGTTCCTAACGGTCTGCCATTTGGCTTTACTGTATTGGGACCGAATTTTTATTTTATGGCCAACGATGGTGTTAACGGTTCAGAGCTGTGGACAAGCGATGGTACAAGCGCCGGTACTGTAATGATAAAAGACATTAACACCGGAACCGTAAGTGCTTCACCTAATAACTTTAATGTGATAGGAAGCAATTTATATTTTTCGGCCACCACGGCTACTAATGGACAAGAATTATGGAAATCGGATGGCACTTCGGGAGGAACAGTTTTAGTGAAGGATATTAATCCGGGCGCAACAGGCGGATCTCCGACCAATTTAACTGTAATGGGAGCAAATCTTTATTTTTCTGCAAACGATGGCACAAATGGTGTTGAGTTATGGACAAGTGATGGAACAGGTGCCGGAACAGTTTTATTAAAGGATATTAACGCAGGGGCCGCAAATAGCAGCCCTAATGCTTTTGTTCAGATGGGCGGGAATCTTTATTTTCAAGCGACTACAGTAGCTAATGGTGTAGAATGTTGGAAAAGTGATGGAACAGGTGCTGGAACAATGATTTTAAAAGATATCAATCCGGGCGCAGCGAGTTCTAATGCCGGAAGTTTTATAGTGAATGGATTTAATTTTTATTTCCGCGCCGATAATGGTGTAAGTGGAGCAGAACTTTGGCAATCTGATGGAAGTGCAGCCGGTACTATTATGTCTTTTGATATTAATCCGGGTGCTGCTGCATCTATGCCAAATTATTTCGGTGTTTTAGGAAGCACTATTTGTTTTGCTGCTACAACAGCCGCTAACGGAACTGAATTATGGTCTTTCACTCCATCAACAGTGGGCGTTCAGAATTTAACGGCGCTAAATAATGATCTGTTGGTTTATCCAAATCCTGCAGGTAATTCTTTGTTTGTTAAAGGCGACAAGAATTCTGAGATTTCATTATTTGATCTCAACGGAAAACAGATCTTAAATAAAAAACTAGACGGACAATTTATTAACGAGATCAATACTTCGGATGTTAGTTCAGGTTTATATATTTTAAAAGTTACAGATTTGAATGGCGAAGTTAAAAGCCAAAAAATAAATATTCAAAAATAAAATAACTTTCTTTTAAAAGAAAAAGGCTTTGAAGAAATTCAAAGCCTTTTTTTTATTCTTAGCTTCGATAAATTATTTTTGAACTACTTTTTTTGGCGAAGACTTTGAAGTTAAACCCTAGCGATATCAAGCCGAAATATCAAGTCAGATCCTGAGCGTCATGTTTCCGGGTTTTTTTATTGTGCCGTTACCTGACAAGCATATGTGCCATTAGATAAATTTTGCGATGCTGCTTTATTACAAAGATCGGTGGCATTATTTTTTGTTGCTTTAGTGATCGTAGTAGTGTAAGTTATAGTGTTGGTTCCGGGCGTGCCGCACTTGCAGTCCCAATTTTGTTTTTTTGCGCAGGACGCCAATAGTATTATCGAAAAGGAAAAAACGCAAAGTACTTTTTTCATAAATGGTGTCTTAGTGCAAATAAATTCTTTGAGTAATATAAGTATAAGCCATGTAATTATATTGTTCCTGTGTAAAACGACAACGGCAGGTCCAATGACTCATGATATTATCAACCGGCGGAACGTAATATTGTAAAGCTGCATCTTTTGGTCCATACACAAAATCGCAGATAGCAGGTGAAGTGCCGGTTGGCCAGGGATCGGCGCTGGTATCGCAAAAACCATCTCCATTGGTTTGACAATTCGTTCGCTGTACTAATTCAGAACTTGGTCCATCAGGAAGATTGGCAGAAATTTCTGCAAAGGTATGAGGCAATCCAAAAAAATGTCCCATCGCATGGATAGCATCCATGCTGGCCATGACAC
>JANYIQ010000230.1 GCA_025362575.1 Bacteroidia bacterium | reverse complement strand
TTTGGCACCTCGATGTCGGCTCGTCACATCCTGGGGCTGGAGAAGGTCCCAAGGGTTCGGCTGTTCGCCGATTAAAGTGGCACGCGAGCTGGGTTCAGAACGTCGTGAGACAGTTCGGTCCCTATCTGTTGTGGGCGTTAGTAAATTGAGGGGCGCTGACTCTAGTACGAGAGGACCGAGTCGGACGAACCGCTAGTGTACCTGTTGTTTCGCCAGAAGCACCGCAGGGTAGCTACGTTCGGATGAGATAAGCGCTGAAAGCATCTAAGTGCGAAACTCACCTCAAGATAAGTTTACTTTATAAGGATCGTTATAGACTATGACGTTGATAGGCTACAGATGTAAAGGCAGTAATGTCACAGTCGAGTAGTACTAATTATCCGTAAGCTTTCTGTTATGTGCATCAAAACAGTTGAGAGTTCAAAGTTCAGAGTTCAGAGTAGCAATACTCCAAACTCCTTACTCTAAACTCTCAACTCTAAAAATTGCCTCGTGTCTTTTTTCAATTATGTTTTTAACGATTACAAATTGGTAAATTACAGATTCCAAATTGTCAAATTACAGATTATATATTAATCTTTTAATTTTTCAATCCGTCAATCTGCAATCAATCAATCTGCAATCTAATCCCTTTATGGCGTTTATAGCGGCGGGGATCACCTCTTCCCATTCCGAACAGAGAAGTTAAGCCCGCCTGCGCAGATGGTACTTGGACTAAATCCTGGGAGAGTATGTCGATGCCAATTTTAAGAAAAACCCTCAACTGAAAAGTTGGGGGTTTTTTGTTTTACACCAGTTCCTAAGTATGTCTCCCGAGGTTCGGCTAAGCCTTACTCGGGATTAGGCAGCACTAAGCGCCTGCTGCGCCTTGCAGACACTAAGTGCCGCCTAAGATGCCAATTTTAGAAAGCAAAAAACCCTTCATTAGAAATAGTGAGGGGTTTTTGCGTTTAGAGACTTTGTAGTTTAACCGCAAACCTGCCTGCCGGTAGGCGGGGAACACAAAACAGGCACCAATAACGCAAAGCTGCTAGCTATTAGATAAATCACGTTCTGAAAACGCAGCGTGAGGGATTGAAGCGGAAAGCCCACAGTGGAGCACAGCGGAACGAGGACTTGCAGCGGAAAGCCCGACCCGAGCCTACCTGCCGGTAGGCAGGGAACGAGGGACACGCCAAAAGCCTTCGATACCCGGATTCGTTGAGGCAGGGCAAAAAATTATAAAGAATATATTTTGTAAGTTTGATTAAACTAATTCAAAAATGAAACATTTTTTATCTCTTATACTAATTGCAACTTTGAACTTTGTGTCAAACGCACAAACCGGCGCAACAATTAAAGTAAGCGGCAAGTATATTTTAGGTCCATGCGGCGACACGTTAACTTTAAAAGGCGTGAATTACGCCCCTTACAATTGGGGAAATAATTCTGCAGATCTGAAAATGGATCAGATCGCGTTAAGCAATGCGAATTCTGTTCGAATAGTTTGGTACAAAAATCCGAGCCCGGCCTTGTATGGAAATTTAGTTTATCTCGACAGTGCGCTTTCAAAATGCGTGCAGAAGAAAATGATACCAATTGTTGTACTCCACGATCAAACCTGTCAGAATTCTACTTCAGCGCTTATTGCGCTTTCGAGTTGGTTTACTCAACCTTCAATGTTAACACTGATCAATAAGTACAAACATAGTTTAATTTTAAATATTGCCAATGAAGCTTTATATGTTGCATGGAGCAGCAATACGGTTACGGCTCAGGCAGCTTTTACAAACACATATACAGCCATCGTAAATAATTTACGTACTGCAGGCATAACCGTTCCGTTAATGATAGACGGACCAGAATGCGGAACTAATTTAGATGTTCTTGCAAACATTGGAACCACATTGCAAAATAATGACCCACAAAAAAACCTTATATTCAGTGCTCACGCATACTGGTATAGTTATGCCAATAATGATTCGACTCAAATGGTTGCCAAAATAAATTACGCCCTCTCAAAAAATATTCCTTTTATTTTTGGTGAGATAGCTAATTTGCAAGACGATACCGTGAATTGTGCATTTACATTAAAATATAAGGCTTTATTGCGAATTTGCAAACAGAAAAAGATCGGATGGATCGCCTGGAGCTGGGATCATGATGTTTGCTCGGCAAGGCAAATGAGTACGAATAGCATGTTCAGCAGTTTGTCACCTTACGGATCAGATCTTGTGAGCAACAGTGTTTATGGTTTAGCTGCAACTGCAGTAAAAAGTTTTTATCTTCAAAACAATAAGAGTTGCGTAACTACAAATATTAACGAATTGAATAATGAACTGTTTTTTGAGATCTATCCAAACCCATCAAATGGTTATTTTACAATAACATCTACAGAAGAAATTAGTGAAATAAGAATCACTGATCTCATTGGTAAAGAAGTTGTATGCGAAAAAAATGATGATTCGCGTTATTCATTAATTTCAAAAAATGCAGGCATTTATTTTGTGAGCATACGTACGAGCGATGGTAAAACTGCAGTGAAAAAACTGATCATCGAATAGATCAGTACTTTAAAACAAAATGCTCTTTTTGCTTTTGTTCTTTTCTGAAAAACACTAACCCAACAAAGAACAGATCGATGGTCAATGTTACTTCGGGATGTGATTTGATCTCTTCCCAGGCCGTTTCCATTTCATCACTCCAGTGTATATCGTCAAAAATAAAAACGGAGTTATCTGTTTTTTTTGACAAGCCCATTTTGAAATAGTTCATGGTGGGTTCGTAACGGTGATTGCCATCTACAAAAAAAAGATCGAGCGAAGTGATTTCGTTCAGTAATTTTGGTAAAGCTTCATCGAAACTGGCGGTAATGAAAGTAATGTTTTCTCCAGATTCTTTTTTTGCAAGATCGCTTGCAAAGCTCTTCAATTCAGGACAACCCTCGATCGTATAAATTTTTGATTTTGAATTGGCTTTTGATAAATACAAAGTATTTAAGCCAATGGAAGTGCCCAGCTCAACAACAGTTTGAGCATCGCAAAAATTGATCAGTTTAAAATAAAGCTCAGAGAATTTTTGTTTGCTGATGCCTACTTTTGCAATGTCAGATACTCTACGAATATTATTCTTAAATACTTTAGAGCCCGCGCCAAGATCAGTGATTGTGATCTGAGTAGAGTTGCGCAATAATTCTTTTCGTACTTTATTCAACTCTGTGAACTGGTAATAATCGGTGTTCCTGGTTTCAATTAATTCGTGAATAAGTTTAAACACAAAAGGCGAATGTATGCCATGGGCCGATTTAGCCTTTAGTAAGTAGTTGATGTATTTGAATATCTTATTTAGCGGGCTCATTTTCGTAACACAAACAGGAGTTCTCTTCTTTAATTTGTGAGGTTTTATAATCGGGCAAACTTACTTCTTTTAAAAACACAATATACAAACCATCAATTTTATTATCGGGATGTTCTTTATTCCATTTCCGGATTAAATAGCGGCAATAATAAGGTTTGATGAAGTTATAATTCCGTTTCTGATAATTCTCTGCAAATTTCCGCCAACGATCGCTTTCGTACATTTTTACAATGTGTTCAGGCTTCTCGTGATCTACTCCTTCTTTGTTATTATAAATATCCCAGTCTGAATTATTGAGTCTTAAACCCCGGTATATGTACCAGCCATCGTCTTTATAAATATTAGGCGAGAACATCCCCCAGAACTGCTCAAGCTTTAGGGCATTTGATACCAGCATTACTTGCGGTTTGATGGTAAAATCAAAACACCTTAAATTACCAAGGTTCACTAAAAGGCAAAACCCGATCACTGTTGTCAGAAAAATATTTCTGAAAGTGCAGGCCCACAATCTAAGAGGAGATCTGTAAAGTCTATTCGAAATTAAATGTTTTGTTTTTAGAATTTTGGCATCAAGCCAATCCATAAAACCGGAGGGAAGCATGCCAAGTGTGCTTGAAATGCCGATCACAAAAAACAATCCAACGTATACATTTAAGGCAATGCCAATGTGCAGCATTATGATCAAAACAAGACCGATGGTTTTGAAGTTCGAATTTTTAAAAGGAATGAAGAATAAAACCGGAGACACGATCTCAATGAACATTACAAAATGGGTAAGAAATTTCATTAGAACGGGAAACTGATATAACCAAGGACCGATACCTACTTTTAGTTGATCCAAACTCAACACATAATAAATAGCGGTGCCTTCGCTTCGCCACTCCGGCGAGGTTTTGAGAAGGGCAGAGAAAAAATAAACGGATGCAATTAAAAGCATGTAACCAAACGTGGCCGGCGAAAAATAATATTTTTTTTGAATTGATTGTTTTTGTCCTGCATCGTAAGAATAAAAATTTCCCCATGGCAAGAACATGCCGAAAAATAGAACCAGGCGAAAAAGATCATCGCCGCCCTGCTGAATAAAAGGATTACGGTTTTGTAAGGACACCATAAAGATCCAAGCCAAAATAGTTGTAAGTCTTGTTTTAAAACCAAAGATCAAAGCAATGGCAATGATGGCATTCAAAATAAACAAAGTGCTTTGCCAGGCTAAACTTCCGTTTAAATTATGAAAGGAATAATATAATTGTTTATCGTAAAATTCTTTTAAGACATGAATGGGAAGAATACCCTCGTCGGTGTAGTGCGCTGCGATGGATCTGGCACGGATGATAAGATCGGCAAGCACAACCAAACCAATGGAAATTCGCATGAGTGCGAGCGCCCTTAAATCTAATTTAAACTGGTTGATTAAATAAACGGCTATTTTTCTAAGAGATCTCAAGGGTACAAAAATAAAAAAACCGTCACGGCTTGTCGTGACGGTTTTGATCTATATCATAAATTTTTTACTGACAAATTAAAGCTCCTGATACTGTAACTACAGGGAACAAGAATGTGTACTGTAAACACTGAACGTTATTGAATGTTGCACTTGTTGAAGTGAAAGGTGAAATGGCAGAAGTAACCGTTGTAACTGAAAGCGTTCCTGATTTAGAATACCAAACAATACCGTCAGGTTGCCCCGGAGCATTACTAACTGTCATTCTAGCCTGGAATCCTGATGGAGTTCCTGCAGTAAGTGTATATGGAATAGCAGCACCAAGTGGTGGTGGTGTTCCGAAAACAATGCTTACGTTGGTTGAACCATTCTTGCCATTTAAAGATGGACTGCCTGTTAAAGAACTTGTGTTTGTACAACCATCATAACTCCAGCCTGCGCCCGATACTTGCAATGAAGTATTCTGTGTAGCAGGATTCGTTAAAGTAGATGTTCCTGTAACAGTAACTACACCAATGTTAGGGTTCGCTGCTGTTCCGGTAGATTCTTCTTTGTACGTTCCCTGAATGGAATTTTTGCTGTTAGGATTGTGTTTATCGTTACAAGCAAAAGCTAAAAATACAGTTGATGTTACAACTGCAACTAAAGAAGGGAAAATGATTTTTTTCATAATTTATTTTTTAAAACGTTACTGACAAACTAAAGCTCCTGACACTGTAACAACAGGAAACAGGAACGAATATTGTAAACACTGAATATTATTAAATGTGGCAGTGGTATTTGCGGTTGTAGATACCACACTAACTGTTCCTCCTTTTGAATACCAAACAATTCCGTCGGGCTGCCCGGGAGCATTAGTAACGATTAATCTAGCCTGATTTGCATTAAGTATAGAAGATGAAGTTAAAGTATAACTAGACATGCCTAAAATAGGTGTGCTTCCAAAAACCAACGAAACATTTGTTGATCCGTTATGACCTGTTAATGTATTTAAAGAAGTTGCACAACCATCATAACTCCAGCCTGAACCTGCAACCTGAATTGCAGAATTTTGTGTTGCAGGATTCGTTAAAGTAGATGTTCCTGTAACAGTAACAACTCCAATATTAGGATTTGCTGCTGTGCCGGTAGACTCTTCTTTAAAAGTTCCCTGAATAGAATTAGGGTCATTAGGATTGTTTTTATCCGTGCAGGAATAAGCAAAAAACAAAGTTGATGCTACAACTGCAAATAAAGACGGAAAAACGAATTTCTTCATAAGAATGATTTTATATCCAAATTTAAGGAATAAAAGGCATTCAAACAAGTGCCTGAACCTCAAATGAGTGGAGAGGGGGTATGAGTTAGTAAAAGCGCTTACTATTGGTGCCCATGAACTTAAGTAAAAGGCTTGGTCTGTAACGGTCTTCACCGTAAAGCTCATACAGATTATTAAGGGTTCCGAGCACCTCTTTTACCCCCAGATCATCAGCCCATTTTAAGAGGCCTTTTGGGTAATTTACTCCTTTTGTCATGGCCAGATCTACATCTTCTGGAGTGGCAATTTTGAGATAAACAGTATCGCAGGCTTCGTTAATAAGCATGGCAATGATCCGGTTAAAGATCTGAATGGCCAATTCTTTATTTTTAGTCGGCTCCGGCATAACCGAACCTTCTTTATAATTATAAAAACCACGACCACTTTTTCTTCCTAAAAAACCGGCTTCTAATAATCGTTTTTGCGCGATGGCCGGTTTAAAACGCGGATCGAAATAAAATTGTTTCCATACAGTTTCAGTAACAACGTAATTTACATCGTGGCCGATAAGATCCATTAATTCAAAAGGTCCCATTTTAAATCCGCCCACTTCTTTCATGGCCCAATCGATAGTTGCAATATCAGCAATACCTTCTTCGTTTATGCGAAGTGCTTCGCCGTAAAAAGATCTTGCAACCCGGTTCACAATAAACCCCGGAGTATCTTTTGCAACAACCGTTATTTTGCCCCAGCTATCAATTAATTTTTTTGTTTCGTTTACAATGTTTTCATCACTCGCAATTCCGGGAATGATCTCTACAAGTGGCATTAAGGTAGCGGGATTGAAAAAATGAACTCCAATTACTCTTTCGGGTTTTGCAACAGCCGATGCAATGGAAGTAATGGATAATGAAGAAGTGTTACTTGATAAAACACAAGTTTCACTTACTATTTTTTCAAGTTCAGAAAACAATTTCTGTTTTACTTCCAGATTCTCAATAATAGCTTCAATAACAAGATCACATTCTTTAAAATTATTTAATTCGGAAGTGAAATTTGTGTTTTTAATTATGGCATCAGAATGTTTTTCTGTGATCTTTTGCTTCTCAACCAGTTTTTGTAGGGAAGCTTCAAGATTCTTTTTTGCTTTCTCGAGAGCAGATGCATTACTATCGAATATGTAAACTTCATGACCGGCCGTAGCAGCAACTTGCGCAATGCCTGAGCCCATGGCCCCTGAGCCAATTACGCCAATACAACTTTTTTTAGTGAACATAGATTATTTAGTTATAATGAATTTTTGTTTATAAGATCTGTTCTCATTTCGAATCGAGATCAAATACGTTCCGTTTGAAAAATTACTCAGATCAATAGTTTTAAAAGCTATAGGAAAACTGCTATCATTCAAATTCTCTTCTTTGTAAATTGTTTGTCCTAGTACATTAGTAATTTCAATAGTATTTGATCTTGTATCATCACTAGCAAACGTAATATTCAAAACATTGCTTGCCGGGTTAGGATAAATATTAGCATTGAGTACTGTTTTATTTTCTTCTTTAATTCCAATGATACTACTTGGTTTTAATAAAAATATTCCGTTCTGCATATCCACTGCAACTACCAAACCGCTCGGCAACCAAGGGTAAGCGCCCCAGTTACCGCGGCAGCATGTTCCGCCATAATCTGTAACCGGACCCGAACCTCCCTGAGGATAAGTATCAAAAAAACCTTTTACGTATGGTGCTGATGGTGTGCTGATATCATACAACATTAAACCATCCTGGTAACAGGAAACATAAACCCATTCGTTACTTACTACATAAGGATTATGCGCAATGAAACCGGTGTTCATGTTTGGTCTTGTCAATGCCGAAACAGTAATATTACCCAAATTGCTAATATCGGCCACTTTAATAGAGAGATTGGTATTCTCATCGCAAAACACTAATGTTTTTCCATTCGGCGTCATTGAACTGCTATGATTATAACCTGACTCAGGATATGTAGTAAGCGACCCGAGCTGAGTAAATTTATTTGTACCCGAATTATATTTGAAAACGTAAAGTCCGCCCCAGCCGGTAGATGCAAACACTGTGTCGTTGCGCACCAGCATATCATGAACATAATTAATGGATGGATAATCCTGACTTAAGGTGCGTAATAAAACAGGAACACTTGGAGTTGCCAAACTGTATACACGCATGTTAATGGCACCGCTTCCTTTCGGGGAAACACCACCTGCATAAAGTTTATTGCCATCTACCCAAACGGTATGGGCTCTTTCAAAATAAGTGGTGTCATCATAAACTACATGGACCGAATCAGGTAAATATTGCATGTCTATGATCTGAAATGAATTTGGCGAACCATCATCACTTGCTACATAACAATAATTCTGATAGCTTTTTAATTCGCGCCAGGTACAATTGTTACGGCGTGCCATAACCGAATCTTTGATAACCGGCACAAGTGGGTTTGTTACATCAATGAAATATGTTTTACTGTTAGAGCCAACAATGGCATATTCTTTATTTTTTGATGCCTGGTACCAGCCCCAGCAACCTGAATATTTCCTTCCATCGCCACCGGTGTTCGGAGATTTTTCAGGATCTAAATGACTCAGTAAATTTATATTCAGACTTGGGTAAGAAGCCTGAGAAAATAAATTTCCGATGCTAATGATCAGAAATAAATAAAGTAAATTTTTTCGCATATACAAAGATATGATTATTAATGATAGAGTTTAAAACCCGTAGGGAAAATTTGAACGTAGGATGAATATCCAACGTTCTGAACCAACGGGTTAAAACAAAGCTGTTAAACCAAAGTGTATTTTGCCGGTTCTGAAATCCAATTGATTGCCAAACTGGCTTCCTATGGCGTAATTCAATGAGAAAATACCTGCTTTTGTATCAAAATTAATTCCGGCGCCAACGCTATACGGTGTATCTTTCACATAACTTGTTCCGCTGTTGTTTTCGTACCAGGCCCCTTCGGCAAATAGTAAAATGTTGGAGTTCTGCCCGAATAAGAAACGATATTCCAGAGTAGGAATAACATAAGTGGAAGCATAAATGCTTTCTTCATCGAAACCGCGCAAAGTTCTTAGCCCGCCAATTCTGAACAATTCATTTTTAAAGATGGGAGCATTTCCGAAAACACTTCCGTACTGCGCAGCAATCCTAACAACATTATTTCCTTTTACCTGAATGAATAAATTGGCATTGCCTTCCGTTTGATATTGGGTTGATCTCAAAAGCAGATTCGTGTAAACCGCATCATTTATTTTCGGATTTTTTTTAATGGTCTTGTCTCCTGTTTGCGCATTGAGGTTAACAGAAAAACCTTTATGAGGATTGAAACGATAATCCAGTTTTTCAAAGGTTAATGCTAAACCGTAAGAATGCGTGGTTACATCGGCATAATCGGGAAGTACTGTGATGTATTGCATTCCGGCGGTTGACAGAATATTAGCGTTACGTTGTTTGTAATACACTTTCAAATTATTCAATCCTTTAAAATAATATTGAAGACCAATATTGTTGTTAACGTCGATAAAAGAAGAATCTCTTTTGTAGATCTTGATCGCATAATCAGTTCCTATGGGTGTTCCAAATAGAAATGGATAAATCACCCTTCCGCTGAAATCCTGTGTTTGTGTTTGTAATCGTCGCCAGTTAAGATCAAAAGTTTCGCCGGCGCGGAAAATATTATTGATCAGTTTTATTTTCACGTCACCTGTAAAAATGGTCTTGCCCGTTTTATCCGGCAAGATCCCAATTATACCATCAAATTGAGACGCATTTTTTTTATTCAAAAACAAATAGAGTTTATTTTGTTTGTCGGAAAGCCTGAGAATTTGTCCTTGTTTTTCACTTAAAAACGAAAGCTGTTTTATTTTTTTGGAGATGCCGGTAAATGCAGCTTCGTTGTATGGCATGTTTTGTGAAATGCTCAGATAGCGATACAAAAATGTTTTGTTGATCTTGGCGTCGCCTTTTACGATGATGCTATCTACTTTGAATAATTTGTTCTTGTTCACATTTAGAACTACCGAAATGCTGTTGTCATTTAAGGTGACACTATCCAGTTTTATAGAAGCAAAAGGGTAACCGTTATTCTCGTAATAAGAAATTGTTTTCTCAATGAGTCTTGCGGTTTGTGAATAGTTGAAAGGTTTGTTTGTGTATAGTTTTTCGCTAAAGCCGAGCCTCGACATAACTTCCACGTCTGAGTTTCCTTTTTTTAAGTAGGCCCATTTATATTTTGCACCGCAGCTTAAAAAATAAATTTTGTTGAGTGAATCGCCGCTAACTGAATCTACATTCGCCAACAAATAACCTTTGTATCTTAATTCACTAAGAATGGAGTTGAGCGTTTTATCAATTTCTTTTTGGCTGTTATATTTTGGTTTATAGCTTACATATTTAAAAATGGAAACGCTGTCGGTGTTCCTGATCTTTAAGGTAAACGATTGCGCTGACATAGTTCCGTTCAATGACAACAAAAAAGAAACTAGAAAAGAATATATTGAGCGCTGTTTGAACATTAACAAAAAGAGGTATTACAAGGTACTCATAAATCAATTATAATAACGGTTTTTTGAGCGGTTTATTCTCCAGAAATGCGAGTTTTCCCAATAAAAACGGCTTAATTTGACCATTTTGGCAAATGCAGCTTAAATTTCATATATTTATGAATCTATTTAAAATTGTAAGGCATGAAGAAATTTTTACTTTTGGTTTTTTGCTCAATTATTTTTCAGGGTCAATCGCAAATTAGCATCACCACAACAAACGTTCCGGTGAGCGGAGATACATGCCGATTATCGATGGCCAGCACAGCGGATCTTGCGAATGCAAACGTTACGCCATATAAATCTACAGGTCCTAATTTCATTTGGAAATTCGATTCCCTAAAAGCGAATAATCAGATGATGCGTAATTTTGAACCCGCTTTGAATTATAGTTATTTCTCTACAGGATATTGCGAAAAAACATCTGATTCATTGAATCTGTTCATCGCTACGTTTACTAATGTTTGCGACATTTATAAAAAAACCACAAGCATGTTTTATGTTGATGCATGGGGAATTACCTACATGGGTTTGCCTTTGCCTTTGACTTATACAGACAGAGATGAACTGTATAATTTTCCCTTGAATTATTTAGATCGCGATTCAACTACATTTGCATTTGCTACGCCGTCTTCTACATTGATACCATTTGCTTATAAAGAACACGGATATAGGATAACAGAGGCCGATGGTTGGGGAACAATATCTACACCTTACGGCACAGCCCAATGTTTAAGGGTTGTAACAACAAAATATGCTATTGATAGTATTAAGCTTGCAATTCCAACAGGCACTCTTACTGTTCCTATTAGCTTTGGCTATCAGAATTATACCCGTAAATACCAATGGTTAACAAAAGGCGAGCATGTTCCTTATCTTGAGGTTTCAGGGACTTTATTGTTCAATACGTTTCTTCCAACGGAAGTTAAATTCAGAGATAACATCAAGTATTTTGTAGGGATAAATGAAACTAAGAGCGAGCAACTGGCATTGGGAATTTTCCCTAATCCTGCTACTACCGAACTTAATTTTGTGATCCCTTCAAGAGGAATTCACGAAGTTCAGATATTTGATGTCCAAGGCCGCGTTCTTGTAAACCAAAAGTTTAACAATGAGAATGAAGTAAATAAGAATAGCTTGGATATCTCTAGTTTAGAGGCAGGGATATATTCCGGCAGGATCAGTAACGGAAGGGCTGTTCAAAACTTTAAATTTATAAAACAATAAGATTTTTGAAAATTGTAATTAACCGCTATTTTTACAAAATAAAACCTAACCACTATGTCACACGATCATCACAACGACAACCACAGTAACGAACCAAAAGAAGTATCATTTACTGTACCATTAATTTTAGCTGCTGTAACAATATTTATTATTGTAATGTTTGTTAGTTTGGGCGATCCTTGTCCTGACAAATGCTGTTGCAAAGAAGGTTGCGAAACCGAATGTGCAAAAGCATGTGAAGAAGGCGGACATGAAATGAAACACGAAGAGGCTAAAGAAGGCCACGAAGCAACTGAGGCAAAAGAGGCTGCTGTTGAAACTCCGGAAGGAACAAAAGCTGAGCCTGCTGCAGAAACAGCTACACCGGCTGCAACTGAAGTAAAAGAAGAAGCTCACCATTAATATAATTATTAAAAATAATTTAACCCCTTTCGCGATGTATTTTGCGGAGGGGTTTTTTTGTTGAATGACTGATGCCATAGAAATATATACCGATGGTGCGGCCAGCGGAAATCCCGGCCCTGGCGGTTACGGCATTGTGATGAAATACAAAGAGCATCGCAAAGAAATAAGTCAGGGCTTTCGTTTAACTACCAATAACCGCATGGAGTTAATGGCAGTTATTGTGGCTTTGGAAAAAGTGAAAAAAGACAAAGCGCATGTGGTGGTCTATTCCGATTCAAAATATGTGATAGATTCCATTAATCTGAAGTGGCTGGACAAATGGCAGAAGACCAATTTTAAAAATAAAGCGAATGTTGATCTGTGGATTCGTTTTTTAAAGATCCATAAAACGCATCAAGTAAAATTTGTGTGGGTAAAAGGCCACGCTTCTAACATTGAGAATAATCGTTGTGATGAATTGGCTGTAGGAGCATACAAGCAAAAGGGTTTGCTGGTGGATGAGGAGTACGAGAAATTAAAATCTTAATTCCAATACCCTTTATTATTGTTTACCACTCCAATTACTTTTCCAAGCAATGGTTTATCAATGAATGGAGAGTTTTTAGATTTGGATAAAATTTCTTTTTCCTTTAAAGTACTTTGTTCGGTTATTTTAAAAATGGTGAGATTGGCTTTTGCACCTTCTGCCATGGCGGGCTGTTCAAGATTTAAAATGCTTCTTGGTTTGGTGGTTAAGCTTTCCACGATCGCTTCAATGGCTTCTGCTTTTAAGGCTGTAAGTGCCGTTGAGAAAGCTGTCTGGGCTGCGATGATCCCAAAGTCAGCTAAGTCAAATTCAAGGTCTTTGCATTCTACGTCTTGCGGACAATGATCACTCACAATCACGTCGATCACACCGTTCTCAACTGCTTTGCGTAACGCCTCCACATCTTTTTTGCTGCGTAGCGGCGGATTTACTTTGTAATTGGTGTTGAAGTCGAAAAGAACAGAGTCATCCAACAATAAATTATGTGAAGCCACACCGCAGGTAATGTGCAAACCGTTAGCTTTGGCTTTTTTAATAAGATCAGCACTGCCTTTTGTGCTTATGGTTGGTATATGAAGTTTTCCTCCGGTGTATTCAAGTACTGCTATGTTCCTTTGCAACATGAGCTCTTCTGCAAGAGCAGGTATTCCTTTAAGACCGAGCGTAGTCGAGGTCTCGCCTTCGTTCATCTGCCCGTCGTGTGAAATGCTTTTGTCATCACAATGGGTCATTATTAAAGTGTTAATGTTTCCGGCATATTGAAGGGCGCGTAAAACAAGTCCTGCATCTTTGATCGGTTTTTTGTAATCGCTGAAAGCAATGGCCCCGGCCTGTTTCATATCGTACATTTCCGAAAGATCAGTGCCTTCCTGTTTATTGCTAACAGTTCCGATAGGGTAAACATCAGTTAAATTGTTTTTGCTGCGATTTAAAATATATTCGATCTGCGCTTTGTTGGATAATGATGGATTTGTTCCGCTAAGCACGCAAACACCAGTGAAGCCTCCTGCTGCAGCAGCTTTTAAGCCACTTTCAAGATCTTCCTTATGTTCAAAACCCGGATCGCATAAATTACTTTGCATGTCAAGCCAGCCCACCGAAACCAAAAGATCCTGATCTTCAATTGTTTTAACACCGCTTGAAGTAATTCCTTTTTTTATCTGTGTGATCACGCCGTTCTCAATTAAAATATCGGCTACTTTATTGTGAAAGGGACTTTGAGGATCTATAATTCTCGCTTGTTTAATTAAGAGATTCATTCTTTTTTATTTTAATAATTTAATTAAAGCAATTTCAATGGCTACAAATAACAACGTTAAAATAATAAATAATTTCCAAAGTTTGATATTTCCGCTGATATCCTGTATTTCCGAGGTAATTTGCTTCTCTCCGGCCACCAGGGTTTTAAAAGTGGTGAGATGATCATCCTGTACTTTTTTCTCCAACTCATTTGCAGTATAAAAACTCAGATCTGATTCCAGTCGGTTGTAATTAAATGCCAGTGCTAATAATTTAGTATTCTTGTGAGTTACTGCATAAAACCCAGGATCCGTAATTTGATTTTGAGTGAATAAACTGATCTGATTATTTACAATTTTGGTTTCGGGAATAACATCAAATTTATTGTTGGTCTCCATAATGTGAATGGCTTCTTCATCTTTATCATTTGCAACATTAAGCTGTATGGCTGAATTGTTTTGTGTGTAATAATACAACGGCAATTGTTTCAGGCTGTTTATCGCCATTTTATAAAGGGTAGGCACAAACAAAGCGTGCTTGCAGAAATTAGTGAACGAAGTATTTAAAGCGCTCGAAAAAACGTAGATCCTGGAATTCTTGAAAGTTAATTCTCCTAGCCAGGTTTCGCCGTTCTGTAATTTTAAGATCGGTTGCATGGTGTTTCGACTGCTTAAATTAAAAGTATAATGTTTCTGAACCACAGGCAGATCAATACGTTCATCGACCTTATCAAAAACCCCTTCGTAAAAACCCTGTTTAAAATCGGTTTTCTCAAGTTTCAGTTTACTCGTGTCTAAACCACTAAGAGCGGGTATTCCAAAGGGTTTAAAAAATAAATTGTAGGCATTTAGATCAATTTTACTTGAAGGAACAATAACAATATGGCCGCCATTATCAACAAATTTATTGAGTTCAGAAATAAGTCCGCTCGAAAAATTCTCAAGCTCATTTAGTATGATAAGATTTGAGTTTTTAAATAAAGCAAAGTCAATGGCCTGCTCGGTACTTTCTTTAAAACTGAAAATACTATCGCTTTCCATTAATGTTTTAAAGAAAGAAGAATTCTGTGCCTGTTTACCGTTTATTAGAAGGGTTTTAATGTTCAATTTGGAGTTAAAAGTAAAATACAATTCATCATCAAAGGTTACAGGGTAATCATCGATCTTGACGCTGCAAAAATTAAAACCCTCTTCTTTGCATGCGAAGGTTATTTTTGTTTCTGTTTTTGAACCTGCTTCGGCATTGTATGAAGCCATTGCAGTTTGTTTCTGATTGATGAATAGTTTTACCGAACCGCTTTCAATATTCTTTTCGCTTTTGTTCCAGATCCGGATATTTAATTTCTGGATCATTCCTTTTTGCTGAACCGGAGAATCAAACCAACAGCTGTCAACGTAAATGTTGTTGTTATCATTGGCAAATAAAGGAATGAAGGTGGAAGATATGCTTGTGTCGTTAACGAGATTATCCACATCAAAGGTCGATCGCTGAACATCACTGATAATGAATTGTCTTATGTCGGTAGCCTTAGAGGATCTTAAAAAGTCGTTCTGGCGTTTTAACACAAGCGACAGAGGTTTAACGGAGGCAGAGATCTTAACTTCGTTAAGCGATTCAATTATTTCTTCTTTCGATAAAAAGCGCTGATGTTTTCCTTCAAAATCGTTAGTGAGTAATTGAAATTTATCAGCCGAGCCAAATGCATTTACCACCTCCAGTGCTCTTTTTTTAGCATTATTCAGTAATGAACCGTTCTTATTGATGCCTTCCATGCTAAAAGAATTGTCGATATAAATGCCTACTGCTTTTTGTCCTACTTTAACCGTAGTGTTCTTATCCAGAATAACAGGCTGGGCAAAAGCCAATACGAGGCAGGTAATTGCTAAAATGCGACTCAGTAAAATTAAAAGTTCTTTTAAACGCGATTTCGACTGACTTTCCTGCTTTAAC
Organism: Bacteroidia bacterium; assembly: GCA_025362575.1. Lineage (GTDB taxonomy): Bacteria > Bacteroidota > Bacteroidia > B-17B0 > Aurantibacillaceae > JAHEYG01. The sequence continues at coordinate 6,301 of JANYIQ010000230.1, read as the reverse complement.
TCTTTTAAAAATTTTACATTTGTAAAGTAAACGGTTTTGTATTTCCTGAAGTTAAATAAATGTATTACTATTGGGATGAGAACGGCGAAGAGAGAATATAGAAAGGCTGGATAAACGAAACTCATTGAGCATAAAATTAAGAAAAAGCATTAATATCTAAGCATAAAAATGAATTCAGTTATTATATCGGTAGGAAAAAATCTGGTTTTGGTGGCATTACTTATACTAACGCTCATTAATTACTTCGGGCACATGTTCGATTGGCACGACCTGCTGATGATACAGGCTGTTTTCGGGCTGATCTATGTGTTCTTGTCCTATTACGAGTTTAACAATACCTGGTATAAAGCCCAGCTTCCAAAAGAGCGTTTCGCTTATTATCCCGGCAGTTTTTTTGCAGGCATGGCCATAAAAACCGGTGTTTATGTAATGTTTGCAATCGTTTTGGCTTATTCGGGTTCCACGGCTAAAGGTTTATATCCCATATGTCTTATCATAGCTTTAACAAAAATTGTGGTTGCAGCATTAATAGTGGCCAAAAGATTATGCTTTGTGAGCATTTATGCCAATTACATTTTAATTGCAAAAGAAAAGCTGGTGAAGGTATTTGCCAACGAAATTGAAAGCGTTGAATTTCGTCACGAGATCATTTATCTGGTGAAAAAAGATAAGGATACGATTTCCATAAAAGTGTTTTCCATTGAAAATCCAACTGAGTTTGTAAAACAGATCCATCAATGGATCCTGAATAATCAACTCACCATTACTTCCGAATCATTAGCAAAAATTACTCAGCTAACCTCGGCTTCAAATTAAAATTTTTCAAAGGCACCCAATCCAAATAAAGCAAAATCGTATTTCACCGGATCTTTTGGATCAAATGTTTTTAATACAGTAGTGATTTCTTCTACCGCCTGCCAATCGTTTTGTGTGCGTTGTAATAAACCCAGTTTTCGGGAGATATTGCCGGTATGAACATCTAAAGGTAAACATAGCAGAGCAGGTGAAATGTTTTTCCAGATCCCGAAATCAACACTTTTTTTATCCCGCCTCACCATCCATCGTAAATACATACATAAGCGTTTTGAACTTGAATTGGTAATTGGATTGGAAACATGCTTTTCGCTTCGGCTTAAATGTTTTGTTTCAAAGAAAATGGTTCTGAAGGAAGCAATTGCATTCTTTATATTCTCATCACCGGGCTGAATTCCCTTTGTAAATATGCCCTCCAGACTTTTATGTTTTTTATAAATATGTTGAAGCGATCGGATAAAGAAAATACAATCCTCGCCATTAAAGGTACGGTGAACAAATTTTTTAAAAGATTTTAGATCTTTTTCGCTGTGATCCAGAATAAACTGGTGCGGCTCCAGATGCATCCCTTGCATTAATTTGTTGGCATTTTTGATGATGGTTTTGCGCTGTCCCCAAGCTATGGTGGCTGCTAAAAATCCCGCAATTTCAATGTCCTCTTTTTTGGTGAATTGGTGTGGAATAGAAATAGGATCAGTTTCAATAAAAGAGCTTTGATTGTACTGATGATATTTTTCATCAAGGAATTCTTTGAGTTGCGAAGGATTCAAATCGTTATTCAAAAGGTTTTTTTGAGAGGTAGATCATCTATTTATTAAAAGAGCGCGCCGGAACTTTTAACACTTTACCGTTTTCGGAAATAACAAGATAATCATCCTCCAGGATCGCTTTTTCTAACAATTTTTTAAAGGCAAGTTTCGTGCCTTTAAGAATTTGATCTCTTAGATCTGAGTATTGATGTTTATTGCCCATTGTAAATAGTAGACCAAATTTCGTTATTATTTATGTTAAAATCAATATTATTTAACCCTTCAGCTATAATACTAGGCTCCTTAGTGTTATCAAATAAGAGCCAGTAATCTACCTGATTTAAGTATAGTTCAACGAAATTTCTTAATCCTCGTTTATATCTACGCTCAATTACTTCACTAGGAATATTATGACCACCTTGCAAAACCCTATGTTTTACTCGTTCTTTCGCGGTTTCAATTGAATCTAGCCAAAAAAATAGCAATGTAACTTTGTAACCTGAGTTTTTGGCTTTTTTAATAAATGAAACATAAGATCGCGTGGAGAGTGTTGTTTCAAAAGCAAAATCAATTTTTGTTTCAAGTAATTGATTTATTCTTGTTAGCATGATCCTTCCTGATTCGAAAGATACACTATCAGGATTGAAAGGTGAAATTCCTTTTGCAATTTCATCAGCATTTACAAATTCATTGCAATTCAATAATTCAGGTAAAACTGTATAAGAGGCTGTTGTTTTTCCTGCTCCATTTGGACCTGCTATTATAAATAAATTTGGCACAATGCAATGTAAGAAAAAATGTATTACTCAATCTTTGTCAAGTCTAATTTCTTTAATTTCGGGTTAGCTTTGTTTATTCCCAAAACAACCAATATCACCATGCCACCACCAAAAATAATGGAAGGCACTAGACCCATTATTCTTGCAGCTAAGCCCGATTCAAAAGCACCGATCTCATTGCTGCTTCCAATAAAAATGCTGTTAATGGCCGAAACTCTTCCGCGCATGTTATCGGGTGTAGATAATTGCAAGATACTGTGACGAACCACTACACTTATATTATCAAAAGCGCCAGTCATTAATAACATTAAAAAGGCCAGCCAGTAATTTGTGCACAAAGCAAAAAGAATTGTAAAAACGCCAAAGGCAATAACCGACCAAAGTAACCAGGAGCCGGCGTGTTTGCCGGGCGGACGAACCGCCAGAACAAATGCCATTAATACGGCACCAACGGCTGGCGAAGTTCTCAATAGTCCGTAAGCCGATGGTCCTAAATTTAAAACCTGATCTGTAAATGCCGGAATTAAAGCAACAGCACCTCCAAACAGAACCGCAAACAGATCTAAAGATAAGGCACTGAGCACCATTTTATTTTTGAAAACAAAACGCATTCCCACTTTCATGCTTTCAATTAAAGATTCGCTTTCTTCTTTTTCAGGCATGGGTTTCGATTTTATGCGAAGAATGAAGAACAAGGCCATTAAAAACAAAACACAATTTGTGCCGTAACATTCGGCGCTGTGTAAACCATCATTATATCCATACATAAAACCAGCAAGTATAGGTCCTAAAATAGCACCAATGTGCCAGAAGGTGCTGTTCCATGTGCTGGAATTGGTATACTGGCTGCGCGGCACCAGCTGACTCATAAATGGATGTGTGGTAGCAGCTATGAAAGAACGAATGATGCCAAATAAAAAAACCACGCCAAACAAAGTAGCTACTCCAAAACTTCTTAAGAAATGAATAGGCGTAAAGCTGAAGAAAAATAAAAGCATGCAGCCAATGAACAAGGCAAAAATGCCAAGGATCAATATTTTCCGGCGGTTAACAGTATCGGCAACAATGCCCGAAAAAAAAGAAGTGAGGATAAAAGGGATCGCTTCAGCTAAGCCTATCATGCCAAGAGCCAAAACGCTTTTTGTTTCGCCAAAATAGGGAAATTCGTAATACACCTGCAAACTAATGGTGCTCATTTGCATTTGAATGGCAAGGGTCAGGAAAAATCGTGCGAAAACAAAAAGCCGGAATTCTTTTATTTTAAAAATACTTAATGACTCGGCATCAAACAACGACATAGTAATGCAAAGGTATTTAATTATGGAGGCTTTAGCCTTTATTGTGATAAAATTTTAAAATAATTTTGATGAAAATTGTTGGATAATTCGGCTTTTATTAACTTCGTATGTGATGGAAGAGGCGTTAAAGCACATAAGCATTAAATCTTTGTCGGAGGACGACCGGCCAAGAGAAAAGCTGCTGAACATAGGCAGACAAAATTTATCGGATGCAGAACTTTTGGCAATAATATTAAGTTCAGGCAGTAAAACCGAAACAGCACTTCAGCTGGCGCAGCGCATATTGAACGAACATAATAACGATATAAATGCGGTTGCAAAACTTTCGGTCAATGAATTGAAAAAATTCAAAGGAATAGGTTTAGTAAAGGCGATCAATATTGCTTCGGCTTTTGAATTAGGCAGAAGACGAAACGATGCTGATATTACCGATAAACCAAAGATCAGATCTTCGGCAGATGCGTTCAAATTGCTTAATAAAAAACTGAACGACCTGCCGCACGAAGAATTCTGGATGCTGTTACTGAACAGGGCTAATTCAGTCATAAAAATGGAGTGTATAAGCAAAGGCGGTGTTAGCGGAACTGTTGTGGATGTGCGTTTGATCTTGAAACCTGCAATTGAGTATCTGGCAAGTGGGGTTATTATTTGTCATAACCACCCTTCGGGTCAATTGAAACCTAGCGAACAGGATCTGCAGCTTACAAAAAAAATAAAAGAAAGCGCAAGGTTCATGGACATATCTTTATTGGACCATTTGATAATTGGTGATCAAAATTATTTTAGCTTTGCAGACGAAGGTTTTTTGTAAATTGTTGAATTGTTGAATTTTGATTTTTAGAATGAAAACAATGCCAAACTCTAAAATTCTACAACTCTAAAATTCTAAAATTGAACTAACTATGATCAAAATTGTTACCATAATAGGCGCAAGGCCTCAAATAATAAAAGCAGCTGCTTTGAGCAGAGCCATTAAAACCCATTTCTCTGACAAAATTAAAGAGATCATTGTTCATACAGGTCAGCATTACGATGAGAACATGAGTCAGGTTTTTTTTGATGAACTTGGCATTCCTGCACCTGATTATAACCTGAATGTTGGAAGCGGGAGTCATGGTAAACAAACTGCTACCATGATCGTAGGTATAGAGGAGATCTTAGAAAAAGAGAAACCAAATGCCATTGTTTTGTATGGCGATACCAATTCAACTTTAGCAGGAGGAATAGCAGCAAGTAAGATCCATATTCCGGTGGTTCACATAGAGGCAGGTTTACGCTCATTCAATAAAGCCATGCCCGAAGAAGTGAATCGCATTATGTGCGATCACGTAAGCACACTTTTATTTTCGCCTACCAAAACCGGTTACGATAACTTGGTTAAAGAAGGATTTAAAACAGATAATAAAGGGCCATATAGTGCCAATAATCCTAAAATATATCAGTGCGGTGATGTTATGTACGATAACAGTTTGTTTTTTTCTAAAGTGGCTGAAAGTAAAACCGATATTTTAAGGAAATATAATTTAAGTTCCGGTAAATTTATTCTGGCAACCATTCATCGCAACAATAATACAGATGACCCAATTCGTTTGAACGCTTTATTCAATAGTTTATATACTATCTGTGTTAATGATAATGTGGATGTTGTTTTACCATTACATCCGCGTACAGCAAAAATGCTGCAAACTAATTTGAATGAAGAATTATATAATAACATTAAAGCCAATTCGCATTTCCATATTTTGCCGCCCGCTTCTTTTTTAGAAATGATAGCCCTTGAAAAAAATTGTAAGATCGTTATGACTGACAGTGGCGGTGTTCAAAAAGAAGCCTTTTATTTTGAAAAACCTTGTGTGATCTTGCGACCCGAAACAGAGTGGGTAGAATTGGTAGAGTGCGGTACGGCCATTATCACAGATGCCGATGGCTCTAAAATTTTAGATGCATATAAAGCACTCACTACTAAGTCCGGCATGAGTTTCCCGAAGCTATATGGCAATGGGGCTGCAGCCGAATTTATCTGTGCAGAGATGCTGAAGCACTTATAGATAGTTTTTTTGTGCAAATACCGATTATTTCTTATATTTATTATATGAGAAAGGTTTTACTTTTTACCGGCCTCTTATTATTCTGTTTAAAAGCATTCTCCACCCAGCCAGATAATGGAGTGAAGAAATTCCGAGGCTTTTACATAAACTTATTTTATCCAATAATTGACCGGGTTAATAAACCTTGCCCCTTGTTACTCTGTAATGATGAAAGCGAAATGTTCAACAGAACTCCATTTAGCTTTAGAACACCGAACATAGGAACAGGATACATAATTAAATACGGCGCTTTTTTTGTGAGAACGGATGTTTCATTTTCTTACGCCTACAAAAACATTGATTACAGTTATTATTTTGATGCTTACAGCATGGACGATAAAACAGCGCACAGTACAAATTTGTTTGCGAATAACATGCCAAGCGTGGGTTCAAAATATTATTCGATAGATGAGAATTATAAAGGAAAAATTAATTTTTACTATGTTAATGTGAACATGGCATTGGGATTGAATATCAGAAAAGGATTTACAATTTATACAGGATGGAGTGCTAACAATCTTATTAAATATAATTACGAGAAATCATTGGAGCGGCACGGAACTAATTATCAGGTG